>JAGLUC010000041.1 GCA_023134955.1 Methylococcales bacterium
CATTAAAAGGGAAGAAGCAGGTTGTTGATTTATCAGGCTTGTGCAACAAGGATGTTGCACCAGAGCTTACATGGACGTATTCACGCGTCCTGATAAATCAATGATCTGCATCTTTCAAGTTCAGGACAGGACGTGTAGATACAATAGTTACTTGATTGTTTCAATAAATTGAGAAATAAGTGTTGCGGCTTCTTCATCAGTATCTACAAAGGCAATACCTATACCAGGAACATTCTTACTATGCTCAGTACCCACAAAGGAAATAGAGCATTTAACAGTTACGTCGGCAGTGGGCAATTCAAGTGTTATCTCACCATCTCTAAACAAACTTTTTTCTGTCATTTTTGGTGTGACATTTTCTAAATATAAATACGCCCCACCCTCACTGATATTACCAATTTTTCCAGCATAGCGTTCACCTTGAATAGTTAATGTATACGCATTGTCTGCAATAAATCTAGGGTGTTTGCGTCTATCATCATGTGGCAATATTGAAGAAGTCATAATTTAGCTCAAGTTTTTTTTAAAAAAAGGTAAAAGTTATTCCCAAAGAATAATCAGATAACATTATCAAACGTAATGTACATTAAAAATATAGCATATGTTTAGTAATCTGCTACGATATAAAAAATTGAAAAGCCAATATATCTCACTCTTTTCAACTAAAACTAAGCCAGTTATACGATTTGCAGATAAATTTATTTCAAATATTATCAAATTTAAACACAGCGACCACATATAAACCTTTCTTTTATAAATCATGCCCTATACCTGCCCTCTTTGCCAGCTACCACTTACCCAGCACTTACCATCAAAAGGTTATTACTGTAAAAACAAACATCATTTTGACCTGGCAAAGGAAGGTTATTTAAACCTATTAGCTGTTCAACATAAAAAAACCAAAGAGCCAGGTGACAGTCGAGCCATGATGCGGTCAAGAAGAAATTTTCTTGAAGCAGGTTTTTATCAGCATGTGGCAGAAGCAATTGCCCACATGATTGATAAACATAGAGACAAAACACCCATGAGTATTCTTGATATGGGCTGTGGAGAAGGCTATTACAGCAGACAAATTGAAAAGCTTTGTAAAAACCCCGAAAATTTAGATTTACACGGCATAGATATTGCAAAAAATGCCATTTTAGCCGCTGCAAAAAAACAGGCCAATGCTAAATTTATCGTTGCCAGCAACAAACGCCCACCTTATTCCGACCATTATTTTGACCTTATTTTAAGAGTCTACGCTCCATCTGATGATTCAGAAATTGCACGCTTACTAAAACACAATGGTTTATTGCTTACCGTTACCCCAGGTCCACGCCACTTATGGCAATTAAAAGAGTTTATCTATAAACATGTCAACGAACACGAATTAAATGTATCCCTAAGCAAAGGCTTCGAGCAAATAGACTGCCAACGAGTCAGCTTTAAAATAAAACCAGAGCAAGAGCAACGAATGGCATTATTACAAATGACTCCATTCGCATGGCGAGCAAAAGGTGAAATTCAAAGTAAAATACAACGCGCCCACGAGCTTGAAATAGAAACAGATTTTGTTTTGACCTTAGCAAAAAGAGCTGATTTTTCAGTGTAGTGCCACATCCACCCTATCTCTTTTAAACATGGTCAATAAAAAATGTTAGAAATTATCCAGATTCCCGTATTGAGTGACAATTATATTTATCTAATTCACGAACCTATT
>JAGLUC010000410.1 GCA_023134955.1 Methylococcales bacterium
TCGAACCCCCGACCCTCGCCTTGTAAGGGCGATGCTCTCCCAGCTGAGCTAAGCACCCGACTAAAGACTAGCAGTTTACAGCATCTTTTAAAGATTTACCAGCTTTAAATGCAGGAATTTTAGCTGCTTTAATAGTAATCTCTGCACCCGTTTGTGGATTACGCCCTTTGCGTTCGGCTCTATCTTTTACTGAAAAAGTACCAAAACCAACTAAAGCAACCGAATCACCATTGCTTAGTGCCTCAGTTACTGAGCTAAGAAAACCATCTAAAGCTCGACCAGCATCTGCTTTTGTTAATTCAGACGCATCCGCTATTGCATCAATAAGTTCCGATTTATTCATTATTCCCCCTTAGGAAGTAAAGTGATATTACAATGTGTTTGTAAATATAAGAAGCCCTACCCGATCTTTTAGTCTTTAAGCCTACATTTTTGAACAAAAACCAAACCTCTAAAAGAACTGCGCTATTTATACCAATTGCTATCACTAGCTGTCAAGCATAATAACTGCTAGACACCGCTATTTTTGCGGTTATTTGCTCCACATCAAAAAAAAACCACAAAAGCAATGATTTTAATGGGCAATGATATTAGCTTTCTCTGATTGATTATTAGCCACTTTTTCAGTTTCCTTGATTCTAGGAGATGGAATATACTGCAAAGCAACCTCCAACACTTCATCAATCCAATGAACAGGTTTAATATCAAGATTTTGTTTAATATTATCAGGAATTTCAACCAAATCTTTTTCATTTTCAGAAGGAATCAAAACTGTTGTAATCCCTCCTCTATGGGCTGCCAATAACTTTTCTTTCAACCCACCGATGGGCAAAACCTCCCCCCTCAGTGTTATTTCTCCAGTCATTGCAACATTAGCACGCACGGGTATTTTGGTTAAAGCAGAAACAATAGCTGTACACATACCAATACCTGCACTGGGACCATCTTTTGGGGTCGCACCTTCTGGCACATGAATATGAATATCATTGTTTTGAAACACATCATTATCAATACCCAGCACTTGCGCCCGACTCCTAACCACCGTCATCGCTGCTTCTATAGACTCTTTCATCACATCCCCCAACTTGCCTGTCGCTGAATGCTTACCCTTTCCTGGCATAATAGCAGTTTCTATGGTTAACAGCTCGCCTCCCACTTCAGTCCAGGCTAACCCTGTCACTTGGCCTACCTGATCATTTTCTTCAGCCAAACCAAAACTAAAACGCTTAACACCTAAATAATTTTCTATATTCTCTTCAGAAATAATGACTTTAGCATTCTTTTGTTCTAGTAACAAAGCCTTAACAACTTTACGGCATATTTTTGAAATTTCACGCTCAAGTCCACGCACACCCGCTTCTCTGGTATAAAACCGTATAATGCTTCTTATTGCTGATTCTGATAGATCAATCTCTGAATCTTTTAAGCCACTGTTTTTAATTTGCTTTGAAACCAAAAAGCGGCTGGCAATATTAATCTTCTCATCTTCCGTATAACCCGCTAGGCGAATGACCTCCATCCTGTCTAATAAGGCAGCAGGAATATTCATAGTATTAGCAGTTGCTACAAACATAACGTCAGATAAATCAAAATCCACCTCTAAATAATGATCCGAAAAAGTATGATTCTGTTCTGGATCTAAAACCTCTAATAGTGCAGATGCAGGGTCTCCACGAAAATCTGCCGCCATTTTGTCAATCTCATCCAATAAAAACAATGGGTTTCTAGCCTTTACTTTAGAAAGATTTTGCAAAACCTTACCAGGCATTGAACCAATATAAGTCCGTCTATGCCCTCTTATTTCAGCCTCATCTCTAACACCACCTAAAGCCATACGAACATATTTTCGACCTGTTGCCCTTGCAATAGACTGCCCCAAAGATGTTTTACCCACACCAGGAGGTCCAACCAGGCATAAAATAGGTCCTTTTAATTGCTTGACTCGTTGCTGTACCGCTAAATATTCAAGAATTCGCTCTTTAACTTTTTCCAATCCATAATGCTCTGAATCTAAAACATCCTCAGCTAACTTAAGATTATTCTGCGCCTTGCTTTTCTTTTTCCATGGCACGGCGACCATCCAATCTATGTAATTTCGCACCACTGTAGCTTCGGCTGACATGGGTGACATCAATTTTAATTTGTTTAACTCTACATTTACCTTTTCCCTGGCCTCTTTTGACATGCCTGCCGCTGCAATTTTCTTTTCCAGTTCATCAACTTCATTAGCCGCATCATCCATATCGCCCAATTCTTTTTGAATCGCTTTCATCTGCTCATTCAGATAATATTCCCTTTGATTCTTCTCCATTTGTTTTTTGACTCGACCACGAATTCTTTTTTCTAATTCCAGCAAATCATTTTCGCCTTCCATTAGCGTCATCAAATTCTCTAGGCGTTGAACAACGTCCTCCATCTCCAGCATTGACTGTTTTTCTTCAACCTTCAGAGTCATATGCGCTGCAATAGTATCTGCAAGACGACCTGGATCATCAATACCAGCCAAAGCATTTATTACTTCAGGTGGTATTTTATTATTGAGTTTTACATATTGATCAAACGAACTAATCACCGTACGTTGCAAAACGTCCTGCTCTTTGTCTGAAACAGTTAGCAGATCCTTTATTTCAGTCACTGTCGCCGAATAATAGCCTTTAAATTCCTGATATTTTATAACCTTGCAACGCTGAACACCTTCAACTAAAACCTTGACCGTACCATCGGGCAATTTTAATAACTGCAAGATATTGGCAAGCGTACCTGCGAGATAAAGATCAGCAAACTCAGGCTCATCAATCTCAGCTACTTTTTGTGCAACTAATAGTAATTGCTTATCATCTGCCATTGCAGCTTCTATGGCATCAATTGATTTCCCCCTGCCAACAAATAAAGGAGTTACCATATGAGGATATACCACCACATCTCTAAGTGGTAATACGGGTATTAATTCATCTAAATTTTCTAATTCTGTTAGTTGTTCCATAAAAGAAACCTTTATAAATAGTCTTTCTGTGATTTTAATATGGGGGGATATTACTAAAAAGCAAGGGGAAAAAGTATCGCCTTCAAAAAAAACGGGAGGCTTGTTTCCAAGCCTCCCGTTTAATCATCACTTTTTAGTACAATTTAAGAACAAACTCTAAATCTATGCTTTTTTCTGTTCAGTCTCAGCCTCAAAAACCAGTAATGGTTCAGACTCACCTAAAATAACGCCTTCATCAATAACAACTTTACTGATATTTTCTGCTGAAGGAATCTCATACATAGTATCTAACAATACATTTTCAACGATTGTTCTCAAGCCTCTTGCACCTGTTTTTCTTTCCATAGCCTTACACGCAATAGCCGATAAAGACTCTTCTCTAAACTCAAGTTCAGCACCTTCCATCTCAAACAAATGTTGATACTGTTTGATTAAAGCATTTTTAGGTTTTGTCAAAATCTCTACTAGCGCTTCTTCATCCAGTTCTTCTAAAGTAGCGACTACAGGCAATCGACCCACAAATTCAGGAATTAAGCCATATTTAATTAAATCTTCCGCTTCGATCTGAGAAAAAAGCTCACCAATATTTTTAGTTTCGTCCTTGGCTTTTATTTCAGCAGCAAAACCAATACCACCTTTTTCAGTACGATCCTTAATCACCTTATCTAAGCCAGCAAAAGCACCCCCGACTATAAATAAAATATTTGCTGTATTAACTTGCAGGAACTCCTGTTGAGGATGTTTTCTACCGCCCTGAGGGGGAATTGAAGCAACCGTGCCTTCAATTAATTTTAACAAGGCTTGTTGAACACCTTCCCCAGATACATCACGAGTAATTGATGGATTGTCAGATTTTCTAGTGATTTTATCTATTTCATCAATATAAACAATCCCTGTTTCTGCCTTTTCGACATCATAATCACATTTCTGCAGAATTTTTTGAATGATATTTTCAACATCT
>JAGLUC010000411.1 GCA_023134955.1 Methylococcales bacterium
GCCATTGCAAAAAAATATACAAACCGTGGTTTACAGTTCCTCGATCTTATTCAGGAAGGCAACATTGGTTTGATGAAAGCCGTTGATAAATTTGAATATCGTCGCGGCTATAAATTTTCTACCTATGCGACTTGGTGGATTCGTCAGGCGATTACTCGATCTATTGCGGATCAGGCGCGTACTATTCGAATTCCAGTACATATGATTGAAACAATTAATAAGTTAAATCGTGTGTCCCGTCAGATGTTGCAGGAAATGGGTCGTGAAGCAACACCTGAAGAATTGGCAGAGCGCATGGAAATGCCAGAAGAAAAAATTCGCAAAGTATTGAAGATTGCGAAAGAGCCAATTTCTATGGAAACACCTATTGGTGATGACGAAGATTCACACCTTGGTGATTTTATCGAAGATCAGAATTTGCTAGCGCCAAGTGATTCAGCGACATTCGAAGGTCTTCGTGAGTCTACCACACGAATTCTTGAAGGTTTGACTGCAAGAGAAGCGAAAGTATTGAGAATGCGTTTCGGTATCGATATGAATACGGATCATACTTTAGAAGAAGTCGGTAAGCAGTTTGATGTGACTCGTGAACGTATTCGACAAATTGAAGCTAAAGCATTGCGTAAATTGCGTCATCCTTCTCGTTCAGAGCAGCTTCGTAGTTTTCTCGAATAAAACGAATAATGTTTATGCATAAGCCTCTATCTGAAAAGGTAGAGGTTTTTTATTGATTGCTGTATTGATTAAGACTTTGTCTTATAATGATTTTTTTAAATTACCTTTCAAAGGGCCTGTAGCTCAGTTGGTTAGAGCAGTGGACTCATAATCCATTGGTCGTAGGTTCGAGTCCTACCAGGCCCACCATTTTATAATTCCCCGTTTATTTTTTACGATCCAACTTCCCTCATACGCAAACTTTTGGTCGCTATTAATTTATTGTATGGCCAAAATATATAGAGTTGGGATTATGTTTGATATGATCAGTTTATAAAAACTCTATAAAACGCTGATAAAATCAATGATATCTCAACACATAACGCAATCTTTACGATTTAGGCTCGTTGCTTCAAGTGTGCTTATACAGATTGTGTTTATCTCCTTATTGGTCGTTAATAGCATTAGTTTGATTGAAGATAATTTATTAGAGCAATCCGAAGTTCGTTTATATGAATTGGAACGATTGCTAAATTCCTCACTAGCGACTCCGTTAGTCCAGCAAGATTATGAAGTTTTACAAGAAATCCTCGATGATGGCGTACGTGATGATGGCATTATGTATTTTCATCTGATTGGCAACGATGGCCAGTTGATAGCTAAATCTGGTGAAGAGCTTTCACATTCCCAAAGAGACAAATCACATTTTACTTTATCCTCAAGTATTGCCTCAGGAATAGATCGGTTTGACACGCATGTTGATATTAAAGTTGCTGGAATTGAGTATGGACGATTACATTACGGTTTTTCTATTAAGTCACTTAGTCATATTAAAGAAGCGTTAATCGAACGGAGTGTTTTAATTGCAATTATTGGGATAATATTTTCAGGTTTGGCGTTGTTTTTTTCTGGTATGTGGTTAACAAGAAATTTAACAAAATTAACGCAGGCCAGTCAGGAATTTGCTGCAGGTAATCTCTGCGCGCGAGTGAATGTGAACTCGAAAGATGAAGTGAAATATTTGGCTCAAGCATTTAATTTTATGGCGGAGTCATTGGATACTCGCATAAAAGATTTGCACGATAGTCAGAACGAACAAAAACTGGTTTTGAAAAATTCATTGGAAGAAAAAGCTCGTTTAACTTCATTGCTTGAAGTAATGACGCGAGGGATATTATTTGAAACTTTAGAGGGTCGAGTGGCTTATTATAATCCGGCCTTTGTGAAAATTTGGGGTTTACACGAATCGCAAAATATTATTGGAAAATCTGTTGCCTTAGTTGCTGAAAATACCAAAGATAATTTAAAGGCAGAATCTAAAAAAAATTGTTTGCTAAATAAATGCGAAGTAAACCAGGAAAGTGAAGGGTTTGAGTTTGAGTTGATAGGTGGGGTTCTTGTTATACAGCGCTTTTATCCCGTGTTTGATGAAGATAAAGATGTCGTTGGTACTTTGTGGATATATGAAGATGTCACCTCTGAGCGTCAGACAGCAGAGCAGTTGATACACTTGGCTGAACATGATTTTTTAACTGGGCTGTATAATCGTCGTAAATTTGAAGAAGAAATGTATCTGCAAATTGATGTTTGTCGTCGTCATAACACAGAGTTGGCCTTGGTATTTTTTGATATTGATGATTTTAAATATATCAATGATGCGTTTGGTCATAAGTATGGGGATGAAGTTCTCAATAAAGTCGCAAGTGTTGTTGGCGTTTTAACTCGAAAAGAAGAATTGCTTTGTCGTCTCGGTGGGGATGA
>JAGLUC010000412.1 GCA_023134955.1 Methylococcales bacterium
AGCAGAGTCAAATACGCTGAGTAGTCTCTTATTAAGAGACTATGATTTTTTTTAAAACAATTAAAAAGGTAATAACAATTGTCCGAGATAAATAAAGACAATTTACCGCTCGCGATTTTTCTTATGGGCCCTACCGCTTCTGGAAAAACAGCATTAGCAGTAGAGTTGGCAGAAAAAATAAATGCTGAAATTATCAGTGTTGATTCTGCTTTGGTTTATAAGGGTATGGATATTGGTACGGCTAAGCCTTCGATGGAAGAACGAAAAGGCATTAAGCATCATTTAATTGATATTATTGACCCGGCAGATGCCTTTTCAACAGGTAGTTTTAGAAGCTTAGCTTTAGCGTTAATGAGCGATATAACAAGTCGGGGGAAAGTTCCTTTATTAACAGGCGGGACGATGCTTTATTTTAATTCATTGTTTAATGGTTTGGCTGATTTACCAGAAGCGAACCCTGAGATTAGAAAAAAACTAGATAATGAGTTAGTTACTAAAGGGAAAGATGTATTGTACCAACGGCTTAAAAGAATTGATCCTGAGTCGGCTGAAAGAATTCATCGAAATGACCCACAAAGGATTCAGCGAGCTTTAGAGGTGTTTGAAATAAGTGGTAAATCCATGACACAATTTTTTCGTGAAGCACAACAGAATCATATTCCTTATAAAAAAATAAAGATTATAGTTGCGCCAAAAGATAGAAAACTTTTACATGAAAAAATTGCTAAACGATTTAAGTTGATGATTGAGCAAGGGCTGCTTGGAGAGGTCGATGCTCTGCTGCAACGGGGTGATTTAACAGAAAAAATGCCGTCAATCAGGGCGGTAGGTTATCGTCAAATATGGGCGTATCTACACGGTGAATATAATTTGGATATGGCTGTAGAAAAAGGGATTATTGCGACCAGACAATTAGCAAAGCGTCAATTTACCTGGTTGCGACGTGAACAAGATTCTATGCAGTTTGTTTCTGCTGAAAAAAATCTTGTTAATAATGTTTGGGGCAGTATCAAACCCTATTTTTAATGATGTATTTAAAATGTTTATGGGAACTTGAATTAAAATGTTTTGTCCTCATATTTCAGGATATATTGATAATTAGGTCAATACTGCGTAATGTAGTAAAGGGATAATAATAAGGAGAGATGGGATGTCTAAAAATCAGAATTTACAAGATAATTTTCTTAATACCCTAAGAAAGGAGCACACTCCTGTTTCCATTTTCTTGGTTAACGGTATTAAATTACAGGGGCGAGTTGATTCATTTGATCAATATGTCATTATGTTGAAAAACACAATTAATCAAATGGTTTATAAACACGCCGTATCAACAATAGTGCCTGGCAAACCTGTTAAATTAACAAGAAATGACGAATTCATTGATAATTAAGCTATTGCAAGGGATTTCTTTTGTTTGATCGCCCCGACTCTGGTGAACGAGCCATATTAGTTCACCTGACTTTACAAGCAGGTCAGGAAGACTTATACGAATTAAAGGAGCTTGCAAAGTCTGCCGGCGCAGAACCTGTACATGTTATTACTGGTACTCGTAAACGTCCAGATCCTAAGTTTTTTGTGGGGACGGGTAAAATAGAGGAGATTAAAGCTGAAATAGCTTTTCATGAAGCAGATATTGTTTTAGTTAATCATGCTTTAACGCCAAGTCAGGAAAGAAATTTAGAAGAGGCTTTGGGAGTGCGGGTTGTTGACAGGAATGGGCTGATTTTAGATATTTTTGCCTTGCGAGCTCAAACTTTTGAAGGTAAGTTGCAAGTTGAATTGGCTCAGTTAAAACATTTATCGACTCGTCTTATTAGAGGCTGGACTCACCTTGATCGCCAAAAAGGTGGCGGTATTGGTATGCGAGGGCCTGGTGAAACTCAGCTTGAATCAGATAGACGAATGTTGGGCGGACGTATTAAACAGATACAACAACGTCTGGCAAAAGTAAGTAAGCAGCGTAGTCAAGGGCGAAGCAAGCGGAAAAAATCAGAAATACCCTCTGTTTCTTTAGTAGGTTATACCAACGCAGGAAAGTCTACTTTATTTAATAAACTAACAGGGGCGGATATTTATGTAGCTAATCAATTATTTGCTACATTAGACCCGACATTAAGAAACTGTTGTTTAGCAAGTGGTTCTGAGATTGTGCTTGCTGATACCGTTGGATTTATACGGCATTTACCGCATGAGCTAGTGGCAGCATTTAGATCGACATTGCAAGAAGCAAGTGAAGCAGATTTATTGTTACATGTAATTGACTCAAATGCAGAAGATAGAGAAGATACTATCTTTCAGGTTAATCAGGTGCTAGAAGAAATTGATGCGCATAAAATTCCACAATTAGAAGTTTATAATAAAATTGATTTATTAGAAAATGTTGAGCCGCATATAGATAGAGATGAATCAGGTAAACCCGTCAGAGTGTGGTTGTCTGCGGTTACTGGCGACGGCATTGATTTGTTGTTTCAAGCATTGACAGAGTTATTTTCTAATACAAAAGTAACGGGAAGGTGTTGTTTGCAGGCAAGTCAAGGTGGCATTAGAGCGAGTCTGTTTAAATATGCCAAGATTATTGATGAAAAAGTAAATGATGAGGGGTGTTGGAATTTATTTATTGAAATAGATAAGAAACATTTGGGTCTGTTAAAAGATGTGAAATTTGAAGAAATAGCTAATTAAGCGAAAGGTAACTTAAAACCTAAATTAATTAATTAATTAATTAATTGTTTTTAATTTACGATAAAATAGCCCGAATCGACTTTAGTTAATTAACTAAAGTCTAATAAACTGTAATTTTAATTGTGTGTGGAGCATATAGATGTCCTGGAATGAGCCTGGTGGCGATAAAAAAGACCCTTGGAGTGGTCGTAAAAGTGAGAATGGTCCTCCTGATTTAGATGAAGTGATGCGTTCATTTCAAGAAAAATTAGCTAGTATTTTTGGTGGAGGTTCTGCTGGAGGTGATTCTGAAGGTGGGTCATTAAAAGGCTTTGGTTTGCTCGTTGCTGGAGCACTTGTATTGTGGGGCTTAAGTGGCTTCTATATTGTTGATGAGGGGACAGTAGGTGTTGAAACACGTTTTGGTGCTTATCAAAATACTACAGACTCAGGTTTAAATTGGCATTTTCCATCACCGATTGAAGCGGTTGATGTTGTTGATATACAAAATATCCAGGTGATTGAAGTAGGTTATCGTTCACGTGGGCGGCAAGGTGTGGGCTCTGTACCAAGAGAAGCATTGATGTTGACAAAAGATGAAAATATTGTTGATGTGCGTCTGGAAGTTCAGTACAAAGTAAAAAATGCTAAAGCCTATCTGTTCAACGTCGCTAATCCAGAATTAAACCCAGGAGCAACACTTAAACAGGTGACTGAAAGTGTAGAACGTGGTGTTATTGGTCGAAACACCATGGATTTTGTGTTGACTGAAGGACGTACTGAGATTGTTGAAGCTATCAAACAAGAAATCCAGATTATTATGGATGCCTATGAATCAGGTGTTTTGGTTACTACGGTGAATTTGCAAGATGCTCAGCCACCTGAACAAGTTCAAAATGCTTTTGAAGATGCGATTAAGGCACGTGAAGATAAACAACGCTATATAAGCGAAGCTGAGGCTTATTCTAATGAAGTAGTGCCTATTGCACGGGGTGCTGCATCCAGAAAAATTCAGGAAGCAGAAGCTTATAAAGAGCAAGTTATCGCTCAGGCTAATGGTGAAGTCAGTCGATTTTCTCAATTACTTAAAGAGTATAAAAAAGCACCTAAAGTCACTAGACAAAGGATTTACTTAGAGTCTATGGAAGATGTATTAAGCAAGACTTCTACCATAATGGTCGATGTGAAAGGTGGAAATAACTTGCTTTATTTACCTTTGGATAAGTTAGGTAACAAAGCATCGAATACTGGAACAGCCAATATGAAAAATACACCAAGAAAAGTTATTTCTCAACCAGTGAGCAACAATACAAGTAATACACGATTCCCAAGCCGTAGTCGTGATGTGAGAGGACGTTAAAATGGGACAAAATAAAATATTAGTTACTGTAGTAGTTGCATTCTTTCTTGTTTCCTCATCTGTATTTACAGTATCGCAAACAGAAAGAGCGATTAAATTTAAGTTTGGTGAGATTATTGGTTCTG
>JAGLUC010000413.1 GCA_023134955.1 Methylococcales bacterium
CACGATAGGTACCGTCATCATAATCTGTGCGTAATAATCGATTGAGTGCGTCATAACTATAAATTTTGGCATGTCCTTCAGTGTCGATATATGATGCTAATCGCCCCACTTCATCGTAGCTAAATTGTTCTATTTTTCCTGTAGGATACGTTATCTGTATTAAATAGCCTTGTTCGTCATAACGGTAACCAGTGATATGACCAAGTGCATTAGTTTGCGTTAAGATTTGCCCATCAATATTATATGTATAGGTGGTGGTATGTCCTCGACCATCTGTTAAACTAAGTAAGTTATGCTGTTTATCCCATATATAGCTTGCGACTACCTCTTCATTTCCGTCCCGTTGTTGAATAACTTTTAGTAAATCAATTTGATTGTCAGCATATTGGTACTTAATATAATGTCCTAGTGGATCTTCTTTGTATGTTTCTCTGCCATAGTCATTGAATTGTCTGATAAAAATCTGGGACGAGCCGTCGTCTAGTACACGAGCCATACGGGTGTGCGTTTCCTGATATATATTAAATTCATAAATAGGATGCCTTTGACCAGGGTAATTGTACCAAACCCTATTTTCCAACGGTTTTTTAAACGTTTCAAGCAGACCACCCGTTTTAGAATCTATCGTATGTAACCAATGAGACACTTCGGCCTTAGTGATATTTCTGCCGTAATCTTTATAAGTTTGCTTGTCCCAATATGCGGTATTGCGATAATTGTGATAGTTATTATGCACTAAAATATTGCCTGCTGGTATATCTGTTGCTACCCTTGGAATGCCAAGTGCCTGACCATACTCTACCCGCTCCTGTTCTCCATAGGGGTCAGTGATGATCAGTGTTCGTGATGTACCGTTACCAGTATATGCAAAAGTTGTCTCTCCATAAGGTGTGTTCAATGCCCTAATAAAATTCCCTTGATCATATGAAACGGCAGAAACGATACCAACTGGGTCAGTGATGCTAGATAAACGACCGTTGCTATCATAAGTCATTAAAGCAACTCTATTAAAAGGATCAGTCACCTGCGTGATTAGCTTATTATTACTCGCATGATGATAGGAAAAAAAAGTTTCCTGACCTAATGCATCAATCACACTAACCAGTCGCAAGTCTGCATCATAATTCAGATTTGTAATATTCCCTTTAGCATCAATCTTTTGCGTCAGAAAGACACGCCTAACTCCATTTTTCGCACCATCACTAAATGCATATATTTCTTTTGCACCATTTGGTTGGCGACGTTCGTAGATAATGGGGTCTGATGAAGTACGGTAAAGTTTGGACGTGTCCGAAATACCACTTTCATACTCTCCACTAATAGTATTGTAATGACTATAGTCAATGGCTCCTCCACCTGCAACCATGCGATTGACAACTGCCAATATATTGGTAGGAGAATCTTGAATATAGGTTAACCAGTTATGCGTCCATTTTGGACCAACATTACTAAAGGTGAAATTTGATGGCTGATTAGCTTCTCGTTGGTTATAGCGCAATGTAAATTGAATGGAATGGCCTTTCGGAGGGGTATAGCTGAGTGGAGTATCGGTAATATTCAAACTTACCAGCATGGTATGTACATCATAACCTGCCATCCCCGTTTGTTTTGGAGCTCCACTACAAGGGGTATTAGATTTAGTCTGGTCGCACGGTGTCGTACGATCTTTATCACTGTTGCGAGTATAGCCTTGTCCGTAGATTAACTTTGCTTGTGCCATTTTAACTGGTTTCTGGTCTTTTTTACCATCATTAGGCACCATAAAATAACCACTGGCCTGAGCATTTATAGCTTCTTTTGTCAGCCATAAATCCTGCCCAAATGTAGGATCTTTTACATGAAATAGTTTGCCTTGTTTTTCTACGATTGCAGCATAATGATTTACCTTCCAATGAATGACTGAAGGTACGGGTATTTCTTCATTCTTTCTGTATGCCAAGCGGTAATTCATATCCGCCTGTTTAGCCAAGCTCTCAAGTTCAATTAAATTAATTCCATTTTCCCCTGACCGATAAGCATCTAATACAGACAATCCCTTTGCCTCTGGTTGCTGCCAGTCTAATAAGGAATACAAAGCTTTAGACCCACATAAATAAGAAATACCTGGGTTATTGCGCATCATCCATAGACCTTCTTTCGCTCCAGAAACAGACTCTGTGGCTGGCCCTGTGAAGCTCCTGTTCTTAACAGTTGCCAAAAGCGCTTCCACTTGGTCAGCATGACCTAATCGAGCATGCATTCCTACTAGCTCACCAAATGCTCTGTCAGCAATTAACTTTGATCCCGCCTCTTTCTCATCTTTGCTTAAAGCCCATGCACGCTCAAAGGCATTGAAAGTTTCAGAGAAATAACCATTTCGATAATATGCTAGCCCAAGATTTAATTGAATTGATGCTTCCCAAGGGGTATTGCCATTGTATTCTAAATAGCGTACTAAGTGATTTATTACGCTAGAATTTAAAGTCTTTTTGGGTGTAGAGATCGGTGTATATTTTTTTGAGGATAAATGAACTAATGGCTCATCAAAACCTGGAATTGTGATTTGATCAGGCAGCTTGATTTTTTTGTCTTGAGTCTTCTCCTGAGCTATATAAATAGCTAAAGACAATATAATCAGTGTGCTAAAAGTAAAAAACAGACGACGCATGGTTAAGTCCTCATTTTATTATTATTTTTCAAAATGTAGTTATTTATGAACTTGATACAAAAAAACATCTTCTAATGCCATTATGAAGTTTATACATCAAAGCGGAGAAGAGCCTAAAAACAAGTATTTTGTTAAATGCTTACAATGACTTAAATAAAAACATGAACTCCAAATCTTGAATTTTAAGACTTATTTAAATCCATAGCTGAACTTATACCACGCTCTACAAGCTAGCTTCATTACTTTTGTGCGCTTTTGTGATCGTACTCACGGTATTTCTAATGAATCCTAAAGTTTTGGAGCTCAATAACCTAACTTCTATCAATCACTTCAGAAGTTCTTGCATTCTATTTTCCCCTCATCCTTACCCTCTCCTTCTGGAGAAGGAAAGAAGATGCAAAAATTTTTGAAACAATTAATATTCTAATCATACGCCTGTTTCTTTAGAGTGGTAAAAGTGATAACGGCACAAAAGAATTAACTGCAAACTCTTTTATGCCAAGATTGGAGGCATGACAATATGGAGAGCATAAAAATAGATTGTTTATGGCAGTTGTTATTAGTTGCTCTTTGTTAAAACCATAACAACCAAATTATCTCTATGGATTAATTCAGAATCATCGGCATAGCCTAATAACTGTTCAAATTCAGTGCTTGTTTTTCCGGCAATTTTACGGCTATCTTGTGAGTTATAATTAATTAAACCACGAGCAATTTCTTCCCCGGTTTCTGTTACGCAAGAGACCAAATCACCACGATTAAATTGACCATCAACAGATTTAACACCAACAGCAAGCAGGCTTTTTCCTGCATTTTTTAAACTATTAACTGCGCCCTTATCTAAAGTAAGCTGACCTTTTACTTGCAGTTGTCCAGCCAGCCATTGTTTTCTTGCGACCAAAGGCGCAATGTCAGGAATCAGGTATGTACCTATTTGTTGACCAGAAATAACTCGCTCAATAGCGCTGTCTTCATTGCCAGAAACGATAATAGTTGCGGCACCTGATCTGGCAGCTAATCTTGCCGCACGGATCTTGGTGTACATACCTCCACGACCTAATCCACTTCGACTTTCACCTGCAACCTCATCTAATACTGAATCATTGACACTTGCACTGTTAATTAATTGGGCATTAGGGTTTATATGAGGATCAGAATCTAATAACCCTGCCTGGTCAGTCAAGATAATGAGCAATTCTGCTTCAACAAGATTGGCAACTAAAGCGGCAAGCGTATCATTATCACCAAAACGAATTTCATCAGTTGCGACCGCATCATTTTCATTGATAACAGGGATGACTCCATAATCTAACAAAGTAAGTAGAGTGCTTCTTGCATTGAGGTATCGCTGACGATCAGAAAGATCATCATGAGTTAAAAGTACCTGGGCAGAATGTAAATTATGCTTTTGAAAATTATCCTCAAAAGTCTGTATTAAGCCCATTTGCCCCACTGATGCAGCAGCCTGAAGCTCATGTAAGGTAGTAGGGCGTTGTTTTAGTCCTAATCTACTAATACCCTCGGCAACCGAGCCTGATGATACTAGCAAAACATCTTTATCTTGCAGGCTAATATTGACCATTTGTTCAACCCAAGCAGCAATTGCAGGTTTGTTTAACCCTTGTCCGTCAGCAGTTAATAGGGAGCTGCCAATTTTTACCACAATACGCTTTACTTTGGAAAAATCATTCCTGCTCACTGCTTTTTTCCTGCTTACTTTGATCTAAAAAGTCCATGATGGCATACATCAACTCTTTTGTGCCTTGTTTTTTTAGTGCAGAAATTTCAAACAGTGGCCCAGTCCACTTAAGTTCGTCTACAATAGATTTGCAATGCGCTTCGGCCTCATCTTCAAATAAGCGGTCAATTTTATTGAGCACTAGCCAGCGAGGCTTTCTTGCTAAATCATCACTCCATTTCTCAATTTCATGGGTTATTTTTCTTGCTGATTCAACTGGAGTATCTAAAGACTCGTATGGCTTTACATCAACCATATGCAATAAAAGACCAGTACGGGAAAGATGCTTTAAAAACTGTAAACCTAACCCGGCACCTTCAGCCGCACCCTCAATAACTCCGGGAATATCTGCAATGACAAAGCTGCGTAAGTCATCTACTCGTACTACGCCTAAATTAGGATGTAAAGTAGTGAAAGGGTAATCAGCTACTTTTGGTTTTGCTGATGAGACAGAGCGAATTAAGCTGGATTTTCCTGCGTTAGGCATCCCTAATAAGCCAACGTCAGCGATAACCATGAGTTCAAGTTTTAAAGTTCTTGCTTCACCAGGCTTGCCTTTGGAGAATTGTTGTGGAGTTCTATTGACACTACTTTTGAATCGAGTATTACCTAATCCGTGAAAACCACCTTTTGCAACGAGTAATGTGTCACCAACATTAATTAAATCACCAATTTTTTCATCGGTATTGGTTTCGTAGACAAGCGTGCCCGTAGGGACAGAAATATAAAGATCTTCTCCTTTTCTGCCTGTGCAGTCGCGCCCCATGCCTTTCTGACCACTTTGCGCTTTATGTAACGAGTTATAACGAAAGTCTGCAAGGGTATTTACATTTTCAACAGCAACTAAATAGACGCTACCACCGTCACCACCGTCACCACCATCAGGGCCACCCATTGGAATATATTTTTCTCTGCGAAAAGTAGCAATGCCGCTTCCGCCATTGCCTGCTTCTACTCGAATTTCAGCTTCGTCAACAAATCTCATTTTTTTCTTGAGTTATAAGTATGGCTTATATTCATGGGATATTTTTAAACGTAAAGAGTATACAAACAAAAAAGCCTCGTCAATGACGAGGCTTTAATGATTGTTCTTTGTATCTGTTTAGCTATTATGCAGCGGCTACAATACTGATAAATTTGCGGTTTTTTGGACCTTTTTCCTGAAAAAGTACTTTGCCATCTGCTTTTGCAAATAAAGTATGATCTTTCCCGATACCGACATTTTCACCCGCATGGAACTTAGTTCCACGTTGACGAACTAAAATGTTTCCAGCCAGGACTTCTTGTCCGCCATAACGCTTAACGCCAAGGCGTTTTGCATTTGAGTCACGACCATTCCTAGTACTACCACCTGCTTTCTTATGAGCCATTAGTTACTCCTGATATTTATGCAGAAATGCCAGTGATCTGGATTTCTGTGAAGTATTGACGATGCCCCATTTGCTTCATGTGGTGCTTACGTCTTTTAAATTTAATGATTTTTACTTTCTTATGTCTGCCTTGAGAAACAACTTCTGCCGTCACTTTTCCTGACTCAACATAAGGTTG
>JAGLUC010000414.1 GCA_023134955.1 Methylococcales bacterium
TCTATCCAGCTGAGCTACAAGCGCAAATCTTGGTCGGGGTAGAGGGATTCGAACCCCCGACATCCTGCTCCCAAAGCAGGCGCGCTACCAAACTGCGCTATACCCCGATTTAAAACTTCTTTTTACCAGATCAAAGATGACCTCGCTGCAAAGAAGCGAAATTATACTGTACCCCCCTGATTTTCGTCAACAGTAATTTACAACTTTGCTTTAACAATTTGGTAAATTTCTTCTGTCTCAATATCAGCTTTATTTAAGATATTTTCTAACTCTGTTAATTTGTCATCGGCAAATTTTTTATCCTTAATACTCCCTGCATTAATATAGACATTTAACGCTGCACTTTTTAATCCACTGTAAGCAGCCATTACCGCTACACCCGCGTCACTAACCACATTAACATTACCTTTATCAGCGGCAATTCTGCTTAATTTAATTGCTTGTGAGCAAGCTTTTGCACATTCCAAAGGTACAATAGTCGCTTGTTTTAAAATAGCTTGTATTTGGGTGCTTCTTGCTGATTTTTCAGTCTCTGTAGTTTTTGCCAGTCCATAAGCTGCCATTAGTCGGTCAAACACCTCTACATCTGCTTTTATCATTGCCGTTAATTGTTCACGAAGTGTTTCTGATTGCTTTAATAAATCTTTCATTTCAGCTTCAACTTCTGCATACTTTGGCTTGCCTATCGTTAGGTTGCAAACCATGCTTGTTAGTGCTGCTGATTGAGCTCCCATAACGGCGGCAGCACTGCCACCACCTGGTGTTGCTTGTCTGCTGGCTAATTCATCCAAAAAAACTTCAATTGATTTTTGTTTTATTTCACTCATCTATTTTCTCTATATATTGTCATATTACTCACGTCGCCAGTTTGTTCCATCTGACACATCTTCCAACACAATGCCTTGTTGTTTTAATTGATCTCGGATTTTATCTGCGCTTGCCCAATCTTTATTCTTTTTTGCATCAAGACGATCATTAATTTGTTGCTCAATCTCATCATCCGATAAAACAAGTTTAGTATCTAAGCCTACTGAGGCATTTTCAATTTGAGCATTACTATAATGAAAACCAGTCTGAAGTGCTTCTTTCGGGTTTCTTTGCAAAATCCCCAGTATTTCAGCCAGTGATTTCAATGTCGTAGCAAGAATCAATGCCTTTTCTGAATCATTATCTTTAATCTTATTTAATTCACGTGCACAATCAAATAAAACGGATAAGGCAATGGGGGTATTAAAATCATCATCCATAGCCTTTTTAAAACGTTGTTCATAGTCACCGTCAACCGCAACACCTTTAACTTCCACATCACGCAAAGCAGTATACAGTCGTGTTAATGCCATTCCCGCGTCATTTAATTGTTCATCGGAATAATTCAAGGGACTACGATAGTGACTGGTCAATATAAAAAAACGTATGGTTTCAGGGTGATATTTCTTCAAGACCTCACGCACAGTAAAAAAATTACCCAATGACTTGGACATTTTTTCCTCATCCACTCTGACAAAGCCATTATGCATCCA
>JAGLUC010000415.1 GCA_023134955.1 Methylococcales bacterium
TGAGGCTCTATGTGTGGATTTGGGTTTTAATATCTTCTTGCGTAATAACAGAGACAGTTGCAGGTGATTCTTTGATGAGTTGTTCATAACCCGAGGCAAGCTTTATGGTTTGCCCATAAGCAGAAGCTATATCACTTGCTTTTACTGAAGTTACCAGAAATATTGGTATACAAAGAACAAAAACTATTTTTAATATCAACTTATCCATAATCAATTACCTCATCAAATTAAGAGTAATAACTAATTCAACATCAATCGACCTTGATTATATGAAGACTACTACGAGGAAGTTCAAATGAAATGTACTGGAGAGTACCCAGCAGGAAAATAAAAATATCAATACCTGAATATACACCAAACCCTAGCATGCGGATTCATTCAAACTTTTGTTGACATTATCACACGCACCATTACTTTGCACTTCTTATCTAAATATACCTTCCCTTTACATTAACTAAAAACAGGCAAAGAACTGAAATCCAGCAATAAACAAAAGTAACAAATTCTTACCGATGTCAGGCTTATTCCCCCACTCGAACTAAATACATTAAAACTCCATTAGAGTAAATATACGGTTTTATATAGCATTTTTTTATTATTTTAGAAATGATGTCTTTGAAAAGTTGGAAATATAAAGAAACAAATTATTACTTTATATCTATATTGGAGGAACTGTGATGGAAACACTAGATCTGGATGAAGCTGCAATCTTCTTAAAAATGAATCCTGAAGTACTAAGACGCAAAGCAAAACTAAACCAAGTGCCTGCAAGAAAAACGGGAAGACGCTGGATTTTTTTAGATGAACATCTTGCTGAATGGCTAAAAGGAGACTACCCTACCCAAAGGCGAGAGCTGCGAGTAGTTGATACTAAAAAGGAGTACAAACAAAAATGTCAATCTACCAACGCGGTAAAAACAAAACGTGGTGGGTTCAACTCACTGCACCAAACGGCAGACGAATACAACAAACTGCTGGGACTAGAATAAAACAGGAGGCACAAGAATATCACGACAGACTTAAAGCAGAATTATGGCGTGAAAAAAACTTTGATGATAAACAAAAATCACATGCTTGCTTTTATTCGCTCAGTTTTGAATAAAGCAAAAGATGAGTGGGAGTGGATAGATTTTGTTCCATCAATTAAGTTATTACCCGTTTCTAAAAAAAGAATACGATGGATAACACATGAAGAGGCAAACAGGTTGTTCAAGGAATTACCTGATCATGTTGAAGCCATGACAAGATTTACATTAGCCACAGGATTAAGAGAGGCGAACGTAACAGGCTTGTTATGGGAACAAATTGATATGCAAAGACATTGTGCATGGATTCATGGTGATCAAGCTAAAGCAGGTAAAGATATTCCCGTTCCATTAAACGATAACGCAATCAGTATTATTCGTGAACAACTAGGCAAGCACCCAACCAATGTTTTCACTTACAAAGGAAATCCTATTCAGAAAGCAAACAAACGAGGATGGAGAAACGCTTTAAAACGTGCAGGCATAGAAAATTTCCGCTGGCATGATTTAAGACATACTTGGGCAAGCTGGCATGTACAAAATGGAACACCTTTAAACGCCCTACAAGAATTAGGAGGCTGGGCAGATTATTCAATGGTATTAAGATACGCTCATTTATCTAGCGATCATTTAAAAGAATATGCCAAAAATGTTACTACAGAAAATCAGAAAAATGTGACAAATCTACTACATGCAGTAAACATAAATTAGATAAAATCACATAAGCCTTTGATTTAATGGTGGCGATACCGGGGATCGAACCTGGGACCTCGGGGTTATGAATCCCGCGCTCTAACCGGACTGAGCTATATCGCCATAATTT
>JAGLUC010000416.1 GCA_023134955.1 Methylococcales bacterium
TAGTAATCTATTTCAATGCCTTACTCGGCAATTGCTCCTGCATTGCTCTACTACATGCCATCCATGGCATTAAACAATGCTCAAAGCAACAAGCTGCGTGCTTGGGTGAGGTATTCTTGAGCGTGAAGAGTATATAATAAACGAACAAGATGGCATTAAGCACAGTTCTTTCCTGAAGTCTTTTATCAGGAAGCTATTCACAGTAGAGGTAGATTTCCAGCCAAGAGAACGCAGGAATGCCGATAGTATAGCTAACCTTCTTAAAATAACGGAGAGTTATGGGCAATCAGCATCTCAAGTTGTGCCAACTTCCTCGCCACAAGTAACAACTTTAACTTGAAAAATAAAGCTATAAAAACCAAAGATTTAAAGTTTGTTCATTATAAGCTGGTTTTATGGAAATAAAGAATAGAAGAATTTGTGTTAATTTGCCATAATTAACTGTTATTTGTATTTTTCTGGGTAAAAACAATTAATAATCGAATTATATTAGGTGTTTGTGGAGGCATAGCGGCTTATAAGTCTGCCGAGTTAGTGCGTTTATTACGCAAACAAGATAACCAAGTAAGAGTTGTTATGACTCACTCTGCTATGCAGTTTATATCTCCTTTAACTTTTCAAGCTTTATCTGGCAACTCTGTTTCTACAGAACTATTAGATGCTGAAGAAGAAAATGCTATGGGGCATATTAACCTTGCCCGTTGGGCGGATAAATTAGTTATTGCTCCTGCAACCGCTAATATCATTGCTAAATTAACTCATGGTTTAGCTGATGATTTATTATCCACCCTTTATTTAGCCACTAATTGCCCTGTCTATATTGCCCCAGCGATGAACCATGTGATGTGGAACAAAGCAGTGACGCAAGAAAACATTCTGCGTCTACAAACTCATGGCGTTCAGTTAATTGGTCCCGAATCGGGTGATCAAGCCTGTGGTGAAGTCGGCTTTGGTCGAATGTCTGAAGCCAGCGATATTGTTCTAAAACTAACAGAAGAAAGCTGTAGCGACTATACTTTACAAAGTAAAAATATTTTAATCAGTGCTGGCCCAACAAGAGAATTTCTTGACCCGGTTCGCTATATTACTAATCGTAGCTCTGGTAAAATGGGCTATGCTTTAGCTGAGGCGGCATTAAATGCTGGAGCCAAGGTAACTTTAATCAGTGGCCCTGTTAACCTTACATCATCTGATAAAATAACCCGTATCAATGTAGAAACGGCTGAGCAAATGCATCATGCTGTTTTATCCAGGGCTGACAAAAATGATATTTATATTGGTGCTGCCGCTGTTGCTGACTATACTCCAGCAAGCATTAGCTTGAAAAAAATAAAAAAACAAGCTAATGAAAGTACCATACAACTACAAAAAACCAGAGATATTTTGACCGATGTTGCAGCTTTAAAAAATAAACCAAATTTCATTGTCGGCTTTGCTGCTGAAACTGATGACTTAGAACATTACGCTAAGAACAAATTAAAACAAAAAAAACTAGATATGATTGCTGCCAATTGGGTAGGTCAAGAACAAGGTGGCTTTGACAAAGATGAGAATGCTCTTCAAGTCTATTGGAACACAGGCAGTCAATGTTTGGAAATGACCAATAAAACCCATTTAGCTAAACAATTAATCAACCTGATTACAGAAAGAGTTAATGAAAAAAATTCAACTTAAAATTCTAGATCCACGTCTAGGGAATGAAATTCCATTACCTGATTATGCAACAGAAGGATCAGCAGGTTTGGATTTACGAGCGTGTTTAGATGAAGCTATTGTATTAAAACCTGGAGAGACTATTCTTATCCCAACAGGGCTTGCTATTCATATTGCTGACCAGCAAATGGCTGCTGTACTGCTTCCTCGCTCTGGGCTAGGACATAAACACGGCATTGTCCTTGGTAACTTAGTGGGTCTTATTGATTCTGATTATCAAGGTCAGGTTTTTGTCTCTTGCTGGAATAGAGGCAATACCCCATTTACTATTGAAATTGCTGAACGCATTGCCCAAATGGTTTTTGTACCGATAATACAAGCTGAATTTGAACATGTATCTGAATTTAATGAAAGTAATCGTGGAGATGGTGGCTTTGGTCATACAGGCCAACACTAAATACTGACAGGAGAATAAAATGGGGCGTATTTTTAGTCTATTAGCTGTACAGGCTGTTGTTGTGGTTTTAATTGCTGGGGGAGGCACCTTATTGCTTTGTCAATCAGACATCAGCCAGGCCAAACAACAATCTACAGAAGCATTAGCTAAATCACTAGCGCAAAGTCTTTCTAACCAGGTAGCTATTCTGAACACAGCGGTTTCCAAGATGGCGAAATCAGCTGACGTGATTGCTGTGGCTGAAACTAATGATGTTGTTGAAATGGCGAAAACTGCAAGCCTATTAGAGCAGTTTTTACCTAAAGCAATGAAAATAAGATTATTGCCTGCTACCATCAACGAGTTAGATACAAGCAGCATTCCACATATGGGAAATGCAGATCTTATCATGGTGCAAGAAACCCTTTCACATAATCAATTCCCTGTTGTTCAAGGTCAGGGAAGAAATAGGCATTTAGCGATTACAGCTGTTATTAAAAATAATGACAGTGCTGTGGGTGTTATTCTTGCCAGCCTAAATGTTGACTTTTTAAAGAGCACATTAAAAAACAGCCAATTTATTAATGGCTTTATTGAACTTAGACAAGATAAAGCTATTCTGGCTCAAGTGGGTAAGACTGAGAATAAAACATCTTCTGCCAAGCAAATAAAAATAGCTCAAACGCCTTGGATCATAGATTATTGGCCTATCAAAACTACTGATATTGCTTCTTTAAGTATTTTTATTATCTTAATATCAGTATCTGCACTATCAGTTTGCCTCATCTTATTTATCAACTACAAACACCTCACAAGTACTTTAATAAAAGACCAGAGAAATGTTTTAAAGGTTATTAAAGATCTAATGGCTGGTAAAAATGTGGGTAGCTATCCTGTTAAATTAAAGGAAATCAAAACCATTATTCCCACTATTATTCAATTTCAACGCTCCCTGGATAATATAGCTGTATCAGAACCCATAGATTTAGATTCAAATGAGTTTTTTCCTGCATCTACTGATGAAGATAAGCCAGAAGAAGCCCCTGCTTTCAATATCAACAGTGATAGCGATATTGTCATTAAGGATGAAGCCAGCTCACCAACAATCATTAGCGAAATAGAAGTATCTTCAGATAAAACACCAACCCATGCAAGCAAACATTCCTCTCCAGTGCCAAACAACTCATCACCTACAATATTTAAAGCTTATGATATTCGTGGTATAGCGGGTAAAACACTGACAAAAGAGATTGCCTTTGATATTGGTCGGGCAATAGGTTCCGAGGTAAAACAACAACACATTAAAAGCATTGTTGTTGGAAGAGATGGTCGAACATCCAGCCCCATACTTACAAAAGCCTTATCAAAAGGTATTATCTCTACTGGGGTAAACATTATTGATATTGGTTTAGTTCCCACGCCTGTCGTTTACTTTGTCACACAACATACCGAAGGAAAGTCAGGCGTTATGGTTACGGGCGGTCACAATCCAACCGAATACAATGGTTTTACAGTCATCATCAATGGTAAGACCTTAGCCAGCGGTAAAATAAAAGCACTTCAACAACGTATAGCCACTAAAGCCTTTATGACGAGTGAAACAGAGGGCTCTATCGAAGCTAATAATATGTTCATTAATGAATATATTGGCACTATTGCTGAAGATATTCATATTGAACGGCCGATGAAAATTGTCATTGATTGTGGTAATGGTGCAGCAGGAAAACTTGCACCTGTTTTATTTAAAACTCTGGGCTGTGAGGTCATTGAGTTATTCTGTGATATTAATGGATCATTTCCCAACCACCATCCAGACCCTAGCAACCCCAAGAACTTGGCAGACCTGATTAGAGCTGTTAAGGAACACAATGCAGATGTTGGTATTGCTTTTGATGGTGCTGGTAATAGGCTGGGTGTAGTCGATTCTAAAGGAAAAATAATCTGGGCTGATAGACAAATGATGTTGTTTGCTAAAGATGTTCTGGCATCAAAACCCAGCACTGAAATCATCTACGATGTAAAATGCTCTCGTCACCTCGCTGCAGAAATCAGTAAAAGTGGCGGTCGTCCATTAATGTGGAGAACAGGTCACTCCTTCATCAAAGCCAGATTAAAAGAATCAGGGGCAGCACTAGCGGGTGAAATGAGCGGTCACATTTTTTTTAACGACCGCTGGTTTGGTTTTGATGATGCGCTTTACTCTGCATCACGTCTGATTGAGATTTTATCTGCCGATAGTCGTAACAGTAACGAAGTATTTGCTGATTTTCCTGATAGTATCAATACACCAGAAATTAATATTCAACTGCCCGAAGGTCAAAATATTGCATTTATGGAAAAATTAACTCCTATAGCCAATTTCAAGGGTGGCAAAATAATTGATATAGATGGTTTACGAATTGAATTTTCAGATGGCTGGGGATTAATCAGAGCATCTAATACTATGCCTTTTCTAGTGCTTCGTTTTGAAACCGACAATAAAGAAGCCCTAATCCGTATCCAGTCTCAGTTTAAAAAATTACTGACTAAAGTAAGACCAGATCTAAAAATACCTTTTTAACCGTTCTTTCTTAAAGCAGCCTCTGTGTCAGAGGCTGCTTAAATCTCAATAACTAATGAAAAAAAACAGCTCACACCAGATAGCCCACATCCTTATTGAGGCTTTACCTTATATACAAAAATTTAAAGATAAAACTGTTGTTATCAAATTTGGTGGCAACGCCATGGTTGATGAAGCACTTAAACATAGCTTTGCCAGAGATATTGTTTTAATGAAACTTATCGGAATTAACCCTATTGTTATCCATGGAGGTGGCCCACAAATTGGTAAACTTCTGGAAAGACTTAACATATCCACACAATTTGTCGATGGTATGCGGGTAACGGACAGTGAAACAATGGATGTAGTTGAAATGGTTTTAGGGGGGCAAGTCAACAAGGACATTGTAAACCTCATCAACATTCATGGTGGTAAGGCAGTTGGCTTAACGGGTAAAGATGGTGACTTTATTCATGCAAAAAAAATAAACTTACAAACCTCTTCAAAAGAAGCTTCTGCTTCTGAAATCATAGATTTGGGTCATGTTGGTGAAGTCAGCAGTATTGACCCTGCCGTTGTTAACATGCTCTGTAATAGTGACTTTATTCCCGTTATTGCACCTATTGGTGTGGGTAATGATGGTCATTCTTATAACATCAATGCTGATTTAGTTGCCGGCAAAGTTGCCGAAGTCTTAAAAGCTGAAAAATTATTACTACTCACCAATACAGTAGGCATTTTAGATAAAGAACAACAATTACTCACGGGTCTATCCATTGCCGATACTGAAAAATTAATTGCTGATGGCACAATTGCTGGAGGTATGATCCCTAAAACCCGTTGTGCGACAGATGCACTAAAGGGTGGGGTTTCAGGTGTTCATATTATTGATGGTCGAGTAGAACATGCTGTTCTACTCGAATTATTTACTGACCAGGGCGTTGGTACTTTATTAGTCAACCACTAAGCTATTCGGCTGAAGGTATATCGACCTCTTTCAGATCTATAGCCAAAGCTGATTTAATATAGTCGCTAAATGAATGTCTTATTTTTTTAGCTTTGCCTCCATTACATAGTTCACTACCAACAGAAGATCTTCTACAACGAATATCAAGAAATAACTGTTGTTTAGTTTTTGTAACATCCATTTTAGAGACAGAAAGGCTTAAATCATTATCAGTATAAGGGGCTTGGCTCATAATCAACCTATCTGTTTCAATATCTAACACTGATGAAGAAAAATCAAGAACAAACTGCTTGGCAATACCCCATGCCCTGTCACATTGCACTAAAGATTTACAAATAAACAAACCTAATTCATTCTCGGCTATATTTTCGGCTGTTTTTAAACTAAGTAGCTTGCTGGTTATATTAGGCTGCGTTAAATAAGCGAACCGAACCATATCCTTCTCAAAGTTCTCTTTTACTAGTTTCTTATTTGAAATTTGCTTGACAACCTCTGCCATAGAAATCTCAATTTGAGACTTAGTACTTGTAATATTATCCAGCAAAGGTTTTGGAACCTTTCTGCCGTCGCGCTCAAACTGAGCAGCCCTTTTTTGCTGTTGTAATAATTGTTGTTCGAATCGTTCTAAATTACCTTGAATCACTCTCTTTTTCCCATCCAATGACATCATTTTACTTTTTAAAGTTAAGCGCATATCATTGAGAGTGCGGTAGGTAGCCAATAAAACTTTATCCTGTGTCCTTTGTCTGGCAATAATTTTTTCTTGCTGTCTCCGTAAAACAATTAAGCGCTTCTCTAGTTCGCGCTGCGCTTTAGTTTTATGTTTTTCTAACACATCAATAACACGCGCATTTTCATTCAGGGACTCTCTTCTATGTTTAACTTGATCTGGCGGAACTTGACCAGAGTAAAAAACATTCCCCTTTTCATCAACCCAACGATACATTTTTTTTGCATGTACCTGCTCTCCACTTAGCGTAAAAATCAAGGCAATTAAAGTTAAAAGTGTAGGTAAATTCATAATCCTTAAAGTGTCTGTTATTTTAAGCAGTGTTATACTCTACACACTTGAAAGAGATATTCTTAAACGTAAAGAGTATATACTGATTATTTAAGTGTACCTTTAAATTAAGAATTTACAAATTTAAAACCTTAATATGAGATATTGCTAGAAAATAAAACAAAATTAATTACGCTGTTTTTTAATTGAATCATACTGCATACTTTTTGCTGCACGGTTACGCTTTACTTGTTGATCCATTGCTTTACCGACAAAAGCTTCTTCTATTTGCTCTTCCATTTCACTTAATTGCTCATCCATTTTTATGGATGCTAAAGGTATATTACTGACTGAGGCAGCATCTTTCATTTCTTTACGATATTTAGCAATTTCATTTTTAGCTTTATCTTTTTTGCCTTCACGCATCCACTGACTGAGCTTTTTCTTCATCCGCCCTAAATTATTTTCCACCCAGCTTTTTTGGTAAATTTCTTTATCAATTGATTTTTGTGCCTGAATTTTTTGCTCGGGTGCTACAACGGTTAAAACTAATTGTTGAGGTTTAATTTGATAGTGTAGTTGCTCACCTTTAACTTGGTAGTTTAACTGTAGCTTGCCTAAGGAAAAGTCGGCAATATTGTGAGTAGGTACGTTAAAAGTCATCACAAAGTGCTTTTGTGTATTAGAAAGCATTTGTCCTGTTGCAATATTTATTTTAGCTGAATTGCCTTGTTGAGTGATGGGGTAACCACCTGCATCAATTAATTTAACGCCGTCAGTCAGGTTGATCTCTAAAGTACTGCTATTGGCATAAATATTACGGGTATCATTTAAATCTCTGGCTAAAATGGTACTTAATCCTGATAAATCTTCTAAATAAGAATAATGCCCCATACCATAATCGGCTAATTTAGCCATTAAGGTTTCATTAAACCCTAATCCCATGCCAATGGTTGATAACACAGCACCATAATGGGTGGCTTTAGCAGCGATAAGAGCAAGCTGTTGTGGATTGGTAATACCTTGATTGGCTTGTCCATCTGATAACAATAAAATCTTTTTAGCTCTCTCACTATTTCGGTCTTCTAATAAGTTTAATGCAGTGTTTAAGCCTGCACCAATATTAGTGCCTCCTGAAGCTCTGATTGAGCTGACGATATTATTTAAATAACTGCGAGTTGCATTAGAGACATTAACCAAGGGAGATTGTACGATAGCATTGTCAGAAAATGACACCAGTGCAAAACGGTCATTTTGATTGAGTCGACCTAATACATCCCAGATAGCGGCTTTGGCATAAGGCATTTTTTTTGCCTCTGACATAGAGCCACTTTTATCTAAAATGATAATAATGTCGGTGGCACGTTGCTGTTTTTGGATGTTGCTTATTTCTGGTGGAGCGAAAGTAATATCTAAAAAAACAGTGTTACTGGCATGCTGCACCAGTTTGGTTTGTGATAATCGAGTATTCACCTGTAATTGACTGGGTGAATAGCCATGTTCAATGTTGATACTTTTAGCCTCTATGGTATGTGATGCCATAATCAGGACAAGTGACAAGGTGGATTGATAAAGGAATTTCATGCTGTTTCTCCGCTGTTTTAGTGTGTATACAGCTTACTGAAACAGCGGAATGAGTTATAGACATGGAAATGTAAAAACTGACGGATGAATTTTTACAATTTATTTACAATAAACTGGCTAAATAAAACTACACTAAGAATGTAGCAATGTTGATTTAACAAAGAAAACAGAATAAATGTAGCCTTGATGAAGTGAAACGTAATCAAGGAATCAATGAGTAATCCCCCTGATTTAATATATCGTTTTTATGCTCGACATGAGATGTATTTATTAGATATAAAAAATTAATTTAAGAGCCATTTTATATGTTAAAAATAGTTTTAACTTTATTGATGTGTTGCTTAGTTGCACCACAACTACAAGCAAAGAAACTGTATAAATATCAAGATAAACAAGGCCGTTGGTATTATTCGGATAAGCCCCCTAAAACTAAGCAAAAGGTTGAGATTAGACAATTAAAAGCGGGAACAAAACGCCATGTCTGGTTAGAAAAGAGGGGCGATAAAAAGACCCCTGAATACTTTGTGATAAATAATTATCATGGGCCTATAGAGGTTGAAGTTAGCCTGGTTAAGGCTCGTAATGTTGACTCTAATCCACAATTACCTAATCGCTTTGTTGTGCCTTATGGAAAATCAGATACCTTGTTCCAAATGAGAGGGATAAATCAATATCAGTCCTGGAGCTATTCTCTGCAATATACATATATGATTGGTAGTCCTTTAGCTCATCATAATGAACAAACACGATATGTGCCGCCCTTTGCTAGAAATGAACAGTTTCAAATTTCCCAGGCTTTTGGGGGCAAGTTTAGCCATAGCGATCCCCAGAATTTATATGCAGTCGATATTCCCATGCCCATTAATACAGCCATTCATGCAGCAAGGGCAGGGCTGGTTATGGAGGTGAATAATGACTTTATTAAAGGCGGAGCTAAGCAAGCATATAAATCCAGAGCAAATAGTATTCGCATTTTACATGATGATGGCTCAATGGCTATTTATGCGCATTTAGCCCTGGAAAAGGCTCAAGTTTACCCTGGATTAGAGGTTACAGAAGGACAGTTGATTGGTTACTCTGGCGATACAGGCTTTTCTACAGGGCCACATTTACATTTTGCGATTCAACTGAATAAGGGCATGGATTTAGTTTCAGTGCCTTTTAAATTTACTGATTCTGTGGGAACAGTAAAAATCCCTCAGGTTGGCGCTTGGTTGACGAATAGATAATCACATGACGACAAAGCTTAAATTATTAATTGTTGAAGATGAATCTGCCATCTTACAAGGACTGGTAGATGTTTTTATCTTTCACGGATTTGATGTGGATTCGGCAGATGATGGGAAAATAGGCTTACAGAAAGCATTAAGTCGTGAGTATGCCCTAATCTTGCTGGATGTAATGTTACCGCATATTGATGGCTTTACGATTTGCAATAAAATCAGAGAGCAAGACAAGCAACAGCCCATTATTATGCTGACAGCTAAATCTTCGGAAGAGGATATTATTATGGGCTTAACTTTGGGGGCTGATGATTATATCGCCAAACCTTTTTCGGTTAGAGAATTAGTGTTACGGGTTAATACTGTACTAAAAAGAAGTGAATTACCTGGTTATGCCACGCCTATATTACAAATTGGCAAGGTGGAAATTGATACGGCTAATTTAATCCAGTTAAATACAGATAATCCTCATTCTTTTTCACGGCGTGAGCTGGATATATTATTTTTTTTGCAAAGCCATTCTCAACGCCCAGTATCCAGAGAGGAATTATTGGAACAGGTCTGGGGCTATAAACAAGCTGATGTAATTGAAACGCGGACAGTGGATATACATATTGCAAAATTACGTCGAAAAATAGAAATTGATCCTAAACAACCTAAATATCTGGTGACTGTTCGGGGTGAAGGTTATCGTTTAGTGCCATAAAAGTGACAAGCTCTGGAAGTGAGGCTTTAGTCTTGCACTAATTATATGAGGCTAATGAGACAGTAAATATATTTGCTCCAGTTCCCACATTGCTTATCTTTGAGCATTGAGTGAGGTTAAAAAAGGAATATTTTCACAGTTTCATTAGTTCTTCTTGATATAGTGCAATCAAAACCAAAAACGCGCTGCAAACTTAATGTATTTATTATGAGAAATCACCTGAATAAGCAAAAAAAACGTTTACGATGGTTGTTGCTAGTGTTCTTTATAGTACTTTCTTTACCTGTTTATTATTTATTACAAACTGTTTACGGACAACTTGAAAACGAAGCCTATTTTACCGCCAGACACCAGGCTGAAACAGTTGTTGATCAATTAGAACGTAATCTGCAACAGATTTTAAAAACAGAACAAAATCGTCCTATTGCTGAGTATCAATTCTTTAATGTAATGGTAAATCCATTATTATCAGAAAATACAGGAGTTAAATTTTCGCCTTTATCGGTCATTCCTCCAAAAACTGGGATTAAAGGTCTAATCGGGTATTTTCAAATAAATACCGATGGCTCTTTTCATATGCCCGCATTACCGGAGGTGGAGCAAGATAATCTTTCTGGATTAAGTTTGATAGAACTGGAAAGTCGATTGGCTTTAAAACAAAAGTTGCGTGATTTATTGTCTATTAATGTGACAGGGGAGATTAAGGAGGAATTAGCCAAAGTGGTGGAAGATAATGAAGTTGATGAAATGGAGATGCTTGGTAGTACAGAACATGAGTTAAAAGATACCTTTCCTCAGCCAATTACAGAGAAAATGACTATGACTATGCCTATGAAAAAAAAAGTCAAGGCAAAGGCATTTTTTAAAACTGAGTCTTATTCACAAAGCATCAGACAAAGAAGCTTAAATAAAAAGTCCGCCAAAAAATATAATACCCGCCGGGAAACAGTGCAACTTCCTGACCAGAGCATGGCAAGCAGTTATTTTAATCGGGCAAAACAGCAGCACAAGAGCATTTCAGGACTGAGTAAGAATGATGATAAAAATATCGGTTATAAAGAATCATCAGACTCAGCCATCAATATCCTGAGTTATGAAAGTGAGGTAACACCGCTACAACTGTTACTAATTGGACAGGACTATTTCTGTTTTTATCGTTATATCTGGCATGATAATAATCGGTATACCCAAGGATTTATTGTTAATAATCATGAATTTTTAAACACCTTGGTTCAACCATTAATTAGCTCAACAGATTTTAGTCAAATACTTTTTGAGCGAGAAGGGGATGTGCTACAAGTCATCAATAAAGCAGATATAAGTGCTGAAATTCCACTTTATCGCCGTCATTTATCAGCACCTTTTCAAAAATTAGAGTTAGTGATTAGTGCTGCAAAGTTATCTAATCCCCCTGGTGCTTTATTGATCGACTTATTAGCCTTTGCCATCTTTAGTATATTACTGATTGGCTTTGTTATTTTTTATCGACTGGCGAGTAAGCAGATTGAATTAGCCACGCAGCAACAAAATTTTATTTCAGCGGTGAGTCATGAGCTTAAAACACCGTTAACCTCAATCAGAATGTATGGGGAAATGCTGCGTTCTGGCTGGGTGACTGATAAAAATAAAAAACAAAGTTATTATGATTTTATTTTTTTTGAAAGTGAGCGGCTTTCACGGTTAATCAGTAATGTATTACAACTTGCCAGATTAGGACATCAACAACAAAGCACGGAAATAGTCACTGTTTCTGCACAGAGTTTGCTTGATAAAATTACCAGCAAAGTGGATGCGCAAATTCAATCATCCGCATTTACCTTAAATATTATTCAACCTATAGATCAAGATGCAGAGATAACTGTCGATGAAGATGCTTTTTTTCAGATTGTGATTAATCTGATGGACAATGCCATAAAGTTTGCAAATCATGCAGAAAACAGGCAAATAGATATTGGCTTTAATATCAGTAAAAACCACAAACAGCTCAGTTTTTTTGTCCGTGATTATGGATCTGGAATTAAAAACAATCAAATGAAAAAGATCTTCCAGTTATTTTATCGTTCAGGGGATGAGATGACGCGAACTACCCCTGGGACGGGAATCGGTTTAGCATTGGTGGCACAATTGGCAGAAACCATGGGAGCAAGTATTAATGTGACTAATAAACAGCCAGGGGCTGAGTTCCGCATTAAGTTTCCTGTTGTATCGCTTATAGCCTCTGTATCTGCTTTATCCTGAATGTAGTAGCGAGCTAAAATATTAGTATCAAGCCCTATCATTGTTTAACAAACTTGCAGGGTCAAAATCTGACGGTACAGCAGTGTGCTTGCTTTTTAACATTGCAAAGCCAGTAGATGTAATGTTGGAGGGGATATTTCTAATATATAGTTCAATATGATCCCCCACAATAGCAGCTTCTAATTTACTTCCTTTGCGAATTCCGAGCTGTTGACGAATCTGCTTTGGAATGGTTATTTGACCTTTGCTTATAACAGATGTGGCTTGCATAACATGACTCCATAAAAGTAATATCAAGTAACAATATATATTAAGCAAATAGATAGCATAAATTATTCCTGTTACAAATACTGAACAATCCCCATAAAATCAAGTCTACAATTCTCTCAATACCTGCATAGGTGATTGGGTCACAACTCGCCTGACACCCCAATACCCAGTAGCAGTGATACAAACCGTACTTATTAAAGGAATCGTTATCCACAATACACCATTAATTTGATAATCTAAATGTAGGATATAGCTATATAAAAGATAAATAAGTAATTCCGACATAAACACAGCGATTAAACCAGAAAATAGCCCAAGAATAGAAAACTCCACAAGATGGGCTTTTCTTAATAAGGCTCTATTAGCACCTAGAGTTCGCATTAATGTACCTTGATAAATTCTGTTATCCAATGTTGAATAAACAGCGGCAAATAATACGGTAAATCCTGCGAGTAAAGCAAAATACAATAAGTAATTAATGGCTGCTGTTAGCTGCGTCAAAATCATCTTAAACTGTTTAAGCATGGCATCCACTTCTAACACGGTAATACTGGAGAATGACTTGACCAGGCTATTGAGTACCTGCTTATTTTCTGCTGGCAAATAAAAGCTGGTTATATAGGTAGTGGGATAGCCAGTTAATGTTTCAGGAGAAAATACCATGTAAAAATTGGGTTTCATGGTATCCCATTTAACACTACGAATATGTGAGACCGTTGCATTTAATTGTTTGCTGCCTAAGGTAAAAGTTAATTTATCGCCTAAAGCTACTTTTAAACTCTTTGCCAATTTTTGTTCTATTGAGACCAGACCTTTTTCTTTACTATTCCACTCTCCAGCAATGGTTTTATTATCCTCTGGTAATTGTGTTCCCCAAGTCAGGCTTAAATCTCTATGAGTGGCTCTTTCTCCCTGCGAGTCTTTACTGACTATTTGCTGGACAGCTATGTCATTAATTTTAACTAAACGACCACGAACGACGGGATAAAACTGACTGCCTGCAATATTATGCTGTTGTATTTGTTGTTTAAATGCGTCAATTTGTTGAGGAAAGACATTTAACACAAAATAATTAGGTGCATTTTCGGGTAACTGTTTTTGCCAATCATCAATCAAATCAGTTCTCACCGTAAAACTTAATATCATCGCCAATAAGGTAATGCTAAACGCTAAAACCTGACTAATACTGGCTTTAGGATTTCTTAACAAGCCTTGTAAACCGAAACGCCAGCTTAGACTGACAAACGGTAACAGTTTACGACTTTGAACTATTAGGGCATAAATGATCAGCCCAGAGATTAATGTGACAATGATGCCGCCACCTAAAATTGTGACCGTCATTTTAAGGTCTTGTGTATAACGCCAGATCAATACCCCGACCAATGATAATGCCAGGCTACAAACTAACCATGCACTGCTGGGTAAAGGTTCTAATTCTCTGCGTAACACACGCAAGGGGGATACTTTTTTTAATCGCAATAAAGGCGGTAAAGCAAAACCAAATAAAATAGCTAAACCAGTAAAGAAACCAAGAATAATTGAAATAAAACTTGGGTTGGCGATCTTTGTGGGTAACAAATCTGTTAATAAATAAAATAAGGCTTGCTGTGCAAACCAGCCAAACAAAGAGCCTATCGCGCAAGCAAAAAAACCTAACAGCATAAATTGATAGATATAAAGCCATAAAATTTCATTTTGCTTACAACCTAAGCAGCGCAAAATGGCTGTGGCATTAAAATGGCGTTCACTGTATCGACGAGTAGACATGGCAATTGCCACACCAGCAATTAAAATTATCACAATACTACACAAGCCTAAATATCGTTCGGCTCGGCTTAATGCACCGCCTAATTCTGGACGGTCTTCATGTATATCCATCAACCGTTGTGTGACCATTAACTGTGGTTTTATCCACTTGTTAAACGCCTTTAAAGCTTGAGCTTCACCACTAAACTGAAAAAAGTAATGTACATGACTCCCAGGTTTTAATACTTGAGTGGCTTCTAAGTCAGCATCATTTATCATCACTCGTGGGGATAAGCTATAAAGATCCCCACGTTTATCAGGTTCATAAGTGATTATTTCAGTGATGCTTAAAGCCTTTTCACCCACCACTAGATCATCACCGAGTTTTAACTTTAAAGCCGATAGCACCCGTTTATCTATCCATACATTTCCTTGACTAGGGCCATGATGATTAATGGTTTCGGTACTATAATCACCTTGAGTGGTTTTTAAATAACCACGTAATGGATAGTTAGAACTAACCGCCTTAACCCCTGTCAGCAAGAGCTCATCATTTTCAATTAATACGGTAGAAAATTCAGCGGTTCGGGCATGATTTAAGCCGAGTTCTTGAGATTTGTTTATCCATGCAGATGGGATTAATGCTGGACTGGTGATGACTAAATCTGCCGCCATAAATTCAGCCGCTTGAGTACTCATGGTTCTATGCAAGCGGTCAGCAAATAAGCTAATGGCTGTAGAACTTGTCACCGCAATAATTAAAGCCAAAACTAAAATGGTCAGCTCGCCACTACGACCATCTCGCATCAATAAGCGTAATGCCAACAAAAAACGACTCATAACATGCGCCCGGCTTCTAGCTTAATGGTACGTTGGCAACGTGTAGCCAAGGCATTGTCATGGGTGACTAATACTAAGGTAGTATGCTTTTCTTGATTCAATTCAAATAATAAATCAATAATATGCTCACCCGTTTTGCTGTCTAAATTCCCCGTAGGTTCATCGGCAAATAAAATGGCAGGTTCTGTGACAAAAGCACGTGCTAAAGCCACTCGCTGCTGCTCGCCGCCTGATAATTTCATCGGCGTATGGGTTAAGCGATGACTTAACCCGACTCTATCTAATAATTTTTCAGCCAAGATTTTGGCATTTTTGTCGGCTCGTAATTCCAGGGGCAACATCACATTTTCTAATGCAGTTAACCCCGGTAATAATTGAAAGGACTGAAATACAAAACCCACTAATTGATTACGCAATCTGGCGCGTCCATCCTCATTCATAGCCGTTAAGTCTTGACCTTTTAATTTAACCCAGCCTTGTGACGGGCTATCTAATCCAGCCAATAAACTTAATAAAGTCGATTTTCCAGAACCAGAAGCACCAACAATCGCTATACTTTCAGCTTCTGTGATAGATAAATCTACAGATGATAAAATACACAATGCTCCATCCGTTGTGAAAACGGTTTTTCCCAGGTTTTTTGTTTCAATAATTTTTTGATGAGTTTCTGACATGTTCCGAATTTATTTTATGTTGATAATGATATTATTTTCAACAACGCTGATGGCTAAATCAATTGTTGTTTTAGGTGATAGTATAAGTGCTGCTCATGGTCTAGAGCTTAAAAAAGGTTGGGTCAGTTTATTACAACAAAAGTTCAATCAACAGAAAAAACCTTATATAATTTTTAACGAAAGCATCAGTGGCGATACCTCAGCAGGCGGTCTGGCGCGTATTGATAGTGTCATTGCTCAGTACAAACCTGAATTAATTTTATTAGAACTAGGTGCAAATGATGGCTTGCGTGGTTTATCCCCCAAGCAAATGAAGCTTAATTTAGCTGAAATAATTAATCGCTCGCATAAAGCAGGAATAAAAGTTTTATTATTAAGTATGCGTATCCCACCCAATTATGGCAAACGCTATGTTGATATGTTTTATCAAGTTTATCCACAGCTCTCAAAAGAATTAAATATCCCTTTTGTACCGTTTATTTTAGGAGAAGTGGCATTAGTAAAAGATATGATGCAAAAAGACGGCTTACATCCAAATGCAAAAGCACAGCCGATTATTGCGGATAAAGTTTGGCTGTATTTAGAGCCTGTTTTAGAACAGAAACGTCCATAATCAATTTTACCCGTCATACCCTTTAAGGATTTTTAAGCCAACAGTTACTCAAATAACTCAGAATGGCTGCCACACCTTTCAAGGCGTAAAACATCTTTCCTTACTTCATAAATCAATAAAAAATTTGGCTGGATATGACATTCCCATTTCGGTTTCCAGTTACCTGCTAAACAATGAGGAAGAGACTCTTTTGATAAAACACCATGAATTGCCAACGTTTCTATTGCAGTTAATATACTCTTTACGTTTAAGAATACCTCATTCAAGTGCGTAGATTGTTATGGTGGGCTAGGCGTAAAGAGCAGGAATAGCAATCTATTTCAATGCTTTACAACAACGTCCATCGCAACAAGCTGCGTGCTTGGGTGAGGTATTCTTGAGCGTGAAGAGTATAGTTTATCCGTATCTTATTTTGAATTCTTTTTTGCTTTTTTCAGGTTTTTTTAAATCGATTTGTAATTAGTATTTCTCTCACATTACATATCTCGAAGTTCCTGAAGGCTCACAGAAGCAAGTTTTTTTTCTTCAAAAGCATTAATTGTTTTTTGATTAGGCACTTTTAATTCGAGAGGAAATTCTCCTCGAATAGCAATTTGTTTTAAAAATAAACGCATTGCATCAGATGTTGACATACCAATTGAAGCAAGTATCTCTTCTGCTTGTCTTTTAACCTCAGGGTTAATTCGACATCTTACAATAGCTGAATTTGTTGAAGTCATAATTTTATACTGTTTAAGTTTGTTTCGACATAACTTAGCACGTATGTGCCACAAAATACCAGCTATTTTCACAGAAAATGGTCTTATGGAAGTTTTTTAAAAAGAAATCTAATATTGCTTGAGAGATTAAAATAATTACTCAGTCAATACCTCTTCAATATAAAATAGACGCTACTCTTTATCCTCATTCAACGATACAAAAAAATCATGACCCAAGCTAATCAATTATTTTCTGATGCAAAAAAAGTAATCCCTGGTGGGGTTAATTCGCCTGTTAG
>JAGLUC010000417.1 GCA_023134955.1 Methylococcales bacterium
GATAACGGCGTGCGACCTGACCCCTATATTGACCCCTATATGTGTTTTCGGATGAAGCAAATATTGTTCTTCGGAAATTTGTTGACTTTGACCCTGGGAAAATAAGTGATCCAGATGATTACTTTGAACCACTTCGAGCAGAGGCTAATAAATGCTTAAAAGAACTAGTTTTATTATCAAAAATAGATCTTAGAATTCGCAACTCATGGTTATAACAAAAAAATCCAGTCGACCGCTGGCAGCGCCACTTTTTTCAGAGGTCATTTTTTTATCAAAGTTCAGTGTGCTTGCAGAATTCATCGTATATCTGCCAGCGGCCACTGAGCTTGGCGTTATACGGAACCGTTATTTATTAAAATAAATTTATGTTGTGATCTTAATTTTAGTTTTTCATTTCAAAAAAATGATAAGTTATTTTTAATTAGTTGCTTTCAAATTTAGTCGTTTCGAGAATATTTAAATTTAATATTTCGTCTTTGTTTGAAATTAATATTTTCTAATCAACTGTTCATCTCTGTAGGTTTCGAATTTTCTAGGCCGGTTATTTTATTGAGGAAAATCACGTTTTAACCCTAGAGATGACCGCAAGACAGTGAAACTCCTTCAAATGAGTGTTTAAGGTGGAAAAACGCGTATTTTTCGAGACCGAAATCAGTATTTTATTGATTCCCTGCGGTTATCTGGTAAATTTGTAGTCTAAATATGGGTTAGTTTTAACGCTGGCAGTGGTTTTTATTACCATCGCTGAGCATTGCTGGGGTTCCGTCTAACACTGCCCATCAATTTGACCGTTTTAAGCGTGGTTTCGCTACGCTATACCACACTTAAAACGTCAGCTTATAGGCGACGTTATGTTTTATGGCTAGTTAATAAGTTAACTTAAATTTAGGTTGAATCGAAAAATATCCAACACCATGTGATGCTAACTATATTCTCCAGCACGATATAAAAAGGATTCGAATGATCGATAAAATAAAAATTATTGAAGCTTATAATTTCAGGCATGCTTGCAAAGTATTTGACACTAATAAAAAAATAAGTGACGCAGATTTTTCTTTTATTCTGGAAACCGCACGTCTAAGTCCAAGTTCATTTGGCTTCGAACCGTGGAAATTTTTAGTTGTTCAAAATAAAGATTTACGAGATAAACTAAAATTAATCACTTGGGGCGCACAAGGTACGTTGCCAACAGCGAGTCATTTTGTTGTTATTCTGGCGCGCAAACAAAAAGCAATGAAATATGATAGCCAATATATAAAACATATGATGGAAGATGTTCATCGTTTAACGGATGACGTAATACAAAAAAGACGTGGTTTTGTTAAAACATTTCAGGAGTCTGATTTTAACCTTATAGAAAGTGAACGCGCCATGTTTGATTGGGCTAGCAAACAGACTTACATCGCTTTAGCTAATATGATGACATCTGCAGCCATGATCAATATAGATAGCTGTCCTATAGAAGGTTATAAAGCAAAAGAAATGGAAAAACTCATGACTGATGATTTTGGTATAGATCATACCGAATATGGCGTGACATGTATGGTCGCTTTTGGTTATCGGATCGATAAACAACGAAATAAAACACGCCAGGATACCGATGAAATAATTCAGTGGTTTAACTAAATGCCACAATTGTTTTCTATAAAAGCATCCAGCCATAGATAGCGGTTATTCCTAGTGTATAAGTAGCGAGAATCTTCACATTAATAGGATTTCCAGAAAATTTGGGTGTTTTTATCTGCGACACATTTAAAGCAGCGAGACTTAGGCCACTAGCATAGAGAATAATTGAAAAAACACTCTGACTAAAAAGGCCTTCAAATAAAAAGATAAAAACGAGTATGATACTGTTGTTATCTAGCGCCAACCCTTTGTAGTGGGTTCCGCCTTCAAGGCCAAAGGTTGAAAAATAACTTAGTCGTAGTGCACTCGCTGCAAGCATCACAAATGCCCCGATCATATAAATAAACTCAAAATCCCCATAACTTAAAAGCAGAATGGCCGGTGTAACGCCGTAGCTAACGATATCTATTAGTACATCAAGTTGACCGCCAAAAACGCGGTCATTTCCTGTGCGACCTTTCATCCTGCGGGCAATAAGGCCGTCTGCCCAGTCAAAAGCAACTGCCCAGATCATTCCTATCATTGCTGCTGCATAAAGGCCTGTAATGCTGAAGTAAATTGCAAGAAGAGTACAGGCCAGCCCAGATAGTGAACAAATATTAGGCAAATCTTTAGCGTAAGAGAGGATAGTATTGGGCTGTAATTCTTGAGAATCAGCATTTTCGACGGTCATTAGATACCTTTTTAACGGGAACAATGTAAAAGAATGGGCTTGGATCTATAGAAACGATTAGCCAGTAGATATGTGGTATAGTACCACGTCTCAGCGGACTAGAATGAGATTCAGAAATGCTTGTATACACGGTAGGAACTTGGGATTTATTGCATGTCGGGCATTTAACGTTACTTCAATATTGCAAATCATTGGGCAATACTGTCGCTGTTGGCGTTGCTTCAGATGAAGTTGTTGCGAGTTATAAAAAAAATGTTCCCGTTGTTCCTCTTGAGCAAAGGATGGAAATGCTAAAAGCTTTGCGCTGTGTTGATATTGTACGTCCCTACTATGAACTAGAGTATACATCTGCATGTAAAGAATTGGATGTAGACATTTTCGTTATCGGTGAGGACTGGGGAAAGGCGGTTCATAATATTGAAGTAGAGTCTTTTTTAAAATTAAATGGCAAGTCCATTGTTCAAGTTAGTTATCATCCTCAAACTTCATCCACAAAAATAAAAGAAAAAACCATTGCTCAACTCACTGCAGTCGCATGAAGCTAATCATCTGCCATATTGAGATTCACAGAAAATTTTCACGTAAAAAATAAACCGAAAATTAGCCCCTGCAGAATATTTTATGCAATACCTGTTTTGTAATATGGCAACAGTATAGTGCAAAGTTCAGTGGCAAAAAAAACATAATCGGGTAAGGGCTGGTTTCTCTCCAGCCCTCCCCACACCACCGTACAAGCGGGTCCGCATACGGCGGTTCATTAGCCAT
>JAGLUC010000418.1 GCA_023134955.1 Methylococcales bacterium
GCGGCTGAATCAGCAATTAATGTCACGGGAATATTATCTTGTGCCAATTCCCATACCGTTAATCGCGCACCTTGTAACCATGGACGCGTTTCCCCCGCATAGACTTTAGACAAGCCCCGTTTATGCGCTGATCTAATCACCCCTAATGCGGTGCCATATCCACCTGTTGCCAATGCACCAGCATTACAGTGTGTCATCACCGTTTGTGCATCAGCTAATATATCAGCTCCTAACTCACCCATAGTTTGATTGGCTTTAATATCATCAGCATGGATTTGTTCTGCATATTTAATAATATTTTTAACGACATTTTCAGTCAACTCATACAAGGCCTTTTGCATTTGCTCCAAAGCCCAAAACAAATTAACTGCAGTTGGGCGTGATTGAGCAAGCTGAGTTATATCTTCATCCACTTTATCCCGCCAGCTGTTATTAGCCTCTTCAAAATGCTGCATCACTGATAACGCCACTCCGTAAGCCGCTGCGATACCAATAGCAGGTGCGCCTCTTACCCGCATACTGCTAATTGCTTCTGCCACATCTTCTGCCTTTGTATATTCATCATAAATGATAGATTCAGGTAATACCCGCTGATCTAAAATTTTGACACTATTCCCTGTCCACTCAAGCGCATGAACATTCAATTGATTATTTGAATTCATTTATTTATCAACAACACCGTTTAATCGTTATAATCCTATGTACTTAAGGATTTATTAAAATTTATAAGAATACCGCATGAGAAAATTATTTTATTTCCCCCTTCACCTAACCCTCTCCCTCTGACGAAGGCTAAAAACAAATCTATGAAAGTTGACCTACTTATACAAGCTCGTTGGATTATACCTGTTGAGGAAGATTCAGTAACCTGTGAAAACCATGCTCTGGTAATTGATGGCGGAAAAATAATAGATTTATTACCAATTGAATTAGCTGAACAAAAATATCAGCCCATCACCCTTGAGAAAATGCTCAACCATGCCTTAATGCCAGGGTTAATCAATAGCCATACTCATGCCAGCATGTCTTTAATGCGAGGTATTGCAGATGATTTACCATTAATGGAATGGTTACAACAACACATCTGGCCTCTGGAACAAAAATGGATGAGTGAAACCTTTGTCAGAGATGGTACTGACTTAGCTATTGCAGAAATGATCAGAGGCGGTA
>JAGLUC010000419.1 GCA_023134955.1 Methylococcales bacterium
TTTTAATTCAGTTATTATGCTCATCATAAAGAGCTTTCTATTCTCGGACAGCCTCTTGGTATTGGCTGATAGATTGTTTAGTTGCAAACTATTGTAGAGGTAAGACTCTCTGGTTTTTTATATTGACAGTTGGGAAGATGAGTTGATTTTAGCTAAATCAAATCATTTGCTACAATGCTTATTTTTTTAATAAAACCTAATTAATACAATGGATGTTACTCAGTATATAGCTAAAGAATTATCAATTCATATCAAACAAGTAGAAGCTGCTATTGGCTTGTTAGATGAGGGCGCAAGTGTTCCTTTTATTTCACGGTATAGAAAGGAAGTTACTGGTGGATTGGATGATCAACAGCTTCGGGTACTAGATGAAAAATTACATTATCTTCGTGAATTAAACAGTCGTCGAATTGTTATATTAGAAAGTATTGCCTCACAAAATAAACTGACCGGTGCTTTAGAAAAAGCGATTAAAGAAACGGATAGTAAAACTTTTTTAGAAGATTTATATCTACCTTTTAAACCAAAAAGGCATACCAAAGCTCAGATTGCTAGAAAAGCAGGGCTAGAGCCATTAGCAGATGCCATACTTGCAGACAGACAATTGAATCCTGAACAGCTTGCATTAGATTATCTTAATCCTGAATTGGGGATTAATGATGTAGGCAATGCCTTAGAGGGTGCAAAACAAATCATTATGGAAGGTATTTCAGAAGATGCTGAGTTATTGACTGAGTTACGTGAGACTGTTTGGCGTAATGGAGTGATGCATTCGGTTGTCGTTAAAGGTAAAGAGGCAGCAGCGGAAAAATTTAAAGATTATTTTGATTATCAAGAAGCAATACATAAAATTCCTTCGCACAGAGCTCTGGCTTTATTTAGAGGACGAAATGAAGATTTGTTAAATATAACTCTGAAACCCGCAGTGGATGATAAAGAAGCTCATCAGAGATGTGCTCAGCGTGTTGCGTACCATATCAATGTGACAGATATTGGCTTAGCCGGTGATGCATGGTTAGCTGGGGTTGCCAGGGTCGCGTGGAAAGTGAAATTATTTACTCGAATTGATTTAGATTTAAAATTACGATTACGCGAAGCGGCAGAACAAGAAGCAATTAAGGTTTTTGCGAGTAATTTAAGAGATTTATTATTAGCCGCTCCCGCAGGACCTAAAGTCACACTTGGGCTTGACCCTGCCATTCGTACAGGTGTTAAAGCAGCGGTTGTTGATTCCACAGGTAAATTATTAGCTTTTGATACGGTGTACCCCCATTCACCTAAAAATCAATGGGATGCATCAATTGATAGATTAGCTAAATTAATTAAACAATATGAAGTTGATTTAGTCAGTATTGGTAATGGGACGGGCTCAAGAGAAACGGATCAATTAATTGCCGATTTAATGAAGAGGCATAAGGAATTGAGATTTAACAAAATAACTGTTTCTGAAGCGGGTGCTTCGGTTTATTCAGCTTCGGAATTGGCTGCAAAAGAATTTCCAGATATAGATGTTACCATTAGAGGTGCTGTCTCTATTGCCAGACGGTTACAAGACCCTTTAGCTGAATTAGTTAAAATTGACCCCAAATCTATTGGAGTAGGGCAATATCAACACGATGTTAATCAAGTGCAATTAGTGCGTAGCTTAAATAGTGTTATTGAAGACTGTGTAAATGCAGTGGGTGTAGATGTTAATACAGCTTCTGTTTCCTTACTCAAACAAGTATCAGGATTATCCACAACAGTTAGTGAAAACATTGTTCAGTTTCGTGATGAAAATGGGGCATTTAAAAACCGCAAGCAACTTAAAAAAGTACCCAGACTAGGAGATAAGTCTTATGAGCAAGCTGCTGGTTTTCTACGTATTATGTCTGGTGATAATCCTTTAGATGCTTCGGCTGTTCACCCCGAAACCTATCCTGTAGTTAATGCTATTATTGAAGAAACAGGTAAAACGATTAAAGAATTAATTGGTCAGCATACTTTTTTACGTGGATTAAAAGCCTCTAATTTTACCAATGAACAGTTTGGTTTGCCGACTGTTAATGACATTTTGCAAGAATTAGAAAAGCCAGGTAGGGATCCCCGACCTGAATTTAAAAGTGTCACATTTAAAGACGGCATAGAAAAAATAGCAGATTTAAAAGAAGGGATGATGTTGGAAGGAGTTATTACTAATGTCGCTAATTTTGGAGCATTTGTTGATATAGGTGTGCATCAGG
>JAGLUC010000042.1 GCA_023134955.1 Methylococcales bacterium
TTTTTATTGGGTTATATGCGCTGGTTATTACCCAGACGGCCAGATTTAAAACTGATTATTACCTCGGCCACCATTGATCCTGAGCGATTTTCCAGGCATTTTAATGATGCCCCCATAATTAATGTATCAGGGCGTACTTTTCCCGTAGAAATGCGCTATCGCCCGATTGAATTAATTGAAGAGAACGATGAAACTGCGGCTGATTTACAACAAGCCATTGTTGATGCTGTGGATGAGTTGCATCGAGACTTACCAGGCGATATTTTAATTTTCCTCAATGGTGAGCGGGAAATCAGAGAAACCACAGAATCACTTAGAAAACATAATCCTGCACATTGTGAGATTTTGCCGTTATATTCCAAGCTGAGTGTTAGTGAGCAAGAACGGGTGTTTAAACCCAAAGGCAAGGCTCGTATAGTTTTAGCCACTAATGTCGCAGAAACTTCTTTAACTGTTCCTGGTATTCGTAGTGTAATTGATACCGGACATGCACGGATCAGTCGATATAGTCATCGCAGTAAAATTCAGCGTTTACCGATAGAAAAAATATCCCAGGCCAGTGCAAATCAAAGGGCAGGGCGTTGTGGTCGGGTGGCTGATGGTATTTGTATTCGTTTATATTCAGAACAGGATTTTTTAGCCAGAGCTGAATTTACAGAACCAGAAATTCTTCGTACCAATTTATCCTCAGTTATCTTACAAATGACCTCGTTAAAACTGGGCGATATAGAGGACTTTCCTTTTGTAGAATCCCCAGAAGATAAAATGATTCGGGATGGTAAAAACTCATTACATGAAGTGAATGCCTTAGATAAATCTGGAAAAATCACCCCTATGGGGGTGCAATTGGCAAAAATACCCACCGACCCTAAATTAGCAAGAATGATTTTAGCTGCTGATAAACTGAATTGTTTGACCGAAGTATCCATTATTGTTTCGGCACTCAGCATTCAAGACCCGCGAGAGAAACCTGCGGATAAAATGCAACAGGCAGACAGCAAACATGCTGAGTTTAAGATTGATGATTCTGACTTTTTGACCATTCTTAATATATGGAACGTGTTTGAACAGCAAAAGAAAATATTATCCAACAATAAAGTCAGAAAATATTGCAAAGAACATTTTTTATCTTATGTGCGGATGCGTGAATGGTTCGATATTCATTCGCAAATTATGCAAGTGATTAAAGGGGAGTTGAAGTTAAAACCAAATACCTCAGATGCGAGTTACGAGACTATTCACTGCGCTTTATTACCGGGTTTATTATCTAATATTGGTTTTAGGCATGAGCAATATGAATATGTAGGTGCAAGAAATTTAAAATTCTTTATTTTCCCTGGTTCAGGACAACACAAAGCCAGACCAAAGTGGATAATGGCAGCGGAGCAGGTTGAAACTTCTAAAGTCTATGCCCGAACAGTGGCAAAAATAGAGCCGCAATGGATAGAACAATGCGCCCCTCATTTAGTTAAATCCAGTTATTACGAGCCACATTGGGAAAAGAAAGCCGGACGCAGTGCGGTTTATGAAAGGGTGTTGTTGTATGGCTTAACTATTCAGCCTAAAAGAAAAATTCCTTATGAACGTGTCGATCCTAAAGCTGCGCGAGAGATTTTTATACGTTGTGGATTAGTTGCTCAAGATTATCACACTAATGCACCGTTCTTTAAAGCCAATCAAACCTTGCTAGAGGAGGTGGGGTATATTCAACATAAAGGGCGACGGGTTGATTTAATTGAAGATGAAGAATGGCTGTATCAATTTTACAATGACAAGTTACCTGAGGAAGTGGTTAATGGTATTACCCTGGATAAATGGCGTAAAACTGCGGAAAAAACTCAGCCAAAATTATTATTTTTAAGCAAAGAAGATTTAACCCGAGATGATAATGAGCATATTAGTGACTGGGATTATCCGGATCATAAAAAGGTCGGTAATTTATCCATAGAACTACAATATCGTTTTGAACCAGGACATGATGAAGATGGAGTGACAGCAGTTATTCCTGTGCATCAACTGAATCAAATATCTACACAAGCTTTTGAATGGCTAGTGCCAGGATTGTTGGAAGAAAAGGTAGTAGCACTGATTAAAGCTTTGCCAAAACAATTACGTAAATACTTTGTTCCCGTTCCACAAACAGCTAAAGATTGTCTGGAAATTGAACCTGATTTTAAAGGCTCTTTATATGAATGGCTGACCATGCGCTTGCGTAAATTAACAGGGGAGTCTATTCCCTTAACAGAATGGAATGCAGATGCAATAAGCGATCACTTAAAAATGAACTACAGAGTGGTTGATGAAAAGGGGCAATCCATTGACTATGGGCGTAATTTAAAAGCATTACAGAATAAATATGGGGAAACAGCAGGGGAGAGTTTTGAGCAAATTGCGGCAGAAGAACTTAATCTTACAGCTTATATAAGCTGGGCATTTGATGACTTACCAGAGACCTATGAGTTCAGCCAAAAAGGTCAATCATTTGTGGGCTTTCCAGCAATTATTGATGAAGGTGATGCCGTGGGTGTGCGTATATTTGATACTCGAAATAAAGCAGAAGCTGCCCATCATCAAGGCTTGGTCAGATTATTTCAATTACAGACTCGAAAAGAGAGTAAATATGTCATTAAAAATTTAGTAAAGTCGCCGTTAGCTGAATTAAATTACAATAACTTGGCTGAACACCCCTTTATAAAAGACAGAAAAGGGGTGTCTTTTAAGGATGATGTGTTATTTGCTGTGTTAGCGGCAACCTTTGTAGAAGAAGGCGAAATACGTTCGCAAGCCGCTTTTGATGACAGTTTAAATAATAATAAAAATCATCTGCTGGGCTTTGCCAATGAAATAAGTAAAGTAGCAGTTGATATTATGGAGTGGGTAACGGGTATCAATAAACAATTAAGCCAACCGAGTACACAAAAGGAAATGGCAGCAGATATTAAAGAACAATTAAATGTATTAATTTACTCAGGCTTTATTCGACATTATTCATTAACTCAGTTGAAATCAATTGTGCGTTATTTAAAAGCGATTGAATATCGTTTAGATAAGCAAAAAAATGAACAACAACCGATGCAAATATTAAACCGATACTGGAAACGATATTGGGCAGAAGTTGAGAAAAAATCAAACAAAGAAATAGTGATTCCAGAGCAAGATAAATTTAGATGGGATTTAGAAGAATTTAGAGTTTCCTTATTTGCTCAGCAACTTAAAACAGCCTATCCCATTTCAGCTAAACGGATGGATAAAGCCTGGGATGAGAGGTATTAAATAAACCTTTGCATTGAGTAGTTAAATTACCCAATGTCATGAGTTAAGCTTGCGTAACTTTGATGCAGCTGGGCGGAATCAAGGTTTATGTTTGCAACTTTAACATTACTCTATTAATTGGGGTCAGTGTAAAATTAAATATTTTATTGTCGCTTAATGAATGTGAATAAACAATAGCTGTGAATATTTTTGTTATACTTGCCTTTTCTAAACTAACAGAAGAAATTATGTTGCAATCACATTCAAATCAACCAGATCTTGACTGGAGTCAAGTTAGAGAAACAGTTCGATTATTAACGGTGTCTGTTGCTCAAGTAGAGACGAGCATGAAAGAAGGTGATGTTTCAGTTAATACATTAACTGAATCTTTTACTTCATTAGTGGGTCATATGAATGCAATTAAGGGCTTGTTAAATTCATTGCAACCCAGTGATGAAAAAGAAACTGCTTTGACACATTGCCTGCAAACAAGTGAAAAAATACAGGCTTCTATTGTTGCTTTTCAGTTTTATGATAGATTGCAACAATCATTGTCTCACGTATCTGAAAGTCTAAAAGGACTCTCCAATTTGGTTGAAAGTCCTGAGCGCCTTTATAACCCGGCTGAATGGAAAAATTTCCAAATGGAAATTCGCAATCGCTATACCATGGAGTCTGAAAAAATCATGTTTGATGCTATTTTACAAGGAAAAAGCATTGATGAGGCTGTTCGACTAACGACTCAAATAGAGCAAGACGATGAGGATGATATTGAACTTTTTTAACTTTGAAGTGAGTAAAATGAATTTTTCTATCAAACATTTATATGTTTTTAGTCTATCAGTTCTTTTGCTAAATGGATGCAGTGTTTTTAATAGTAAACAAGCGCCAGCCGCTGTTTATGGGGAATCACTCATCACTAATCCATATGAAGAAGCATTAAATACAACTATTTCTTCGACTGAGGAGTTTGATATGACTATTCAGCCAGAATTTAGTGAGTCAGTTGCTTCTGAGAAGGTTGAAATTGATAAACCATTATTACCTGCAATTTTAGCTTTATTAGCTGATGCAGATAATAAAACTCAAGCTGGGGATCTTGAATCGGCAGTGGCAACTATTGAGAGAGCATTAAGAATTACCCCTAGAAATGCTCTGTTGATATATAAATTAGCCAGCATACGCCTGCAACAAGAAAAACCGCGACTTGCAGAAGATTTAGCAAAAAAAGCGGCTTTATTATCTGGGAAAAATAAGTCTTTAAAGAGAAAAAGCTGGCTACTAATCAGTGAGGCGAGAAGCAGACAAAATAACCATTATGGTGCAAAAGAAGCCAGGCAAAAAGCGGATAGTTTTGCAGAGTAGCTTGTT
>JAGLUC010000420.1 GCA_023134955.1 Methylococcales bacterium
GCAAGCTTCATACGGGCTACAATATGTGTTAATAAAAGAGTGCCAAAACAAGCCCCTTGCCAGAACTTTTAGGACAATTAATAGTACATAGCCCGTTAACTTTAGCTTGACGGGTAGTTCTGTATCAAGCCAAAGGTGATGGAATACTAGAACAGTATAATGTGCTATTATTTATAGGGTTATTTGATTTTTAATGTAATAAATAAGGAGCATAATATGCTAAGAAACGCATTGTTAATTTTACTAACAGCAGTTCCATTAACTGTAATGTCTGCTGCAATACATGTAACTGAAGCTGGAAGTAATGATAAAAAACTCATTATTGATGGCAAAATATTTGAAGCAAAAACATCTTGTTCAGAGTGGGGGGAGGGACAGCGTGTAATGATTTTAAATAAAAATCCAGAAGATGCCTGTGCATCCGCTACCATCTACAATATGAATAGAGAAGAAAAATGCGAGGTGTTGTGTAAATAACAGGGTGAATTTTGGGAGGTTTTTAGGCAATCTATTTGAAGAATTCTGATAATGGTTTGGGTATGCTCAGATGATAGCCCTGTGCATAATCAACCCCTATTTTTTTTAATTCATTCAGTATGTCCTGGTTTTCTACAAACTCAGCAATGGTTTGTTTCCCCATAATATGACCAATTTCATTGATTGATTTTATCAGTGCTAAATCAACGGCATCATTGGTAATATTTTTAACAAATATGCCATCAATTTTTAAAAAATCTACGGGTAATTTTTTAAGATATTCAAAGGAAGATAAACCACTGCCGAAATCATCAATAGAAAACTTACATCCGGCACGTTTTAGCTGAGAGATAAAATCTGAAGCGGTTGATAGATTATGGATAGCGGCTGTTTCTGTAATCTCAAAGCAGATTTTTTGAAAGTCCAGCCCTGTACTTAAAAATTCATTAAAGATGAATTCAAGTAATAATTCATCGCCTAAATTCTGTCCTGACAAGTTAACGGTGAACAGCATATTCTGTTTTAATATACTATGGTTATCTTGTATCCAGGAAAACACATTATGAATAACCCAGCGATCAATTTTTTGAGATAAATGATAACGCTCTCCTGTGGGTAAAAAAGCACCGGGCTTAATCACTTCTCCATTATCCCCCATCATTCTTAATAAAATTTCATAATGACATGTTAATTGGGGTTGTAAAGGTATTATCTTCTGAGCGAATAAAACGAAGCGATTATGTTCTAATGCATCATTAATTTTATGTACCCAATCCATTTCTCCATGACTTTTTTGTATAAGAACATCATCTGGATGAAAAATACGGACTCTATTTCTACCCGCATCCTTTGCTGCATAACAGGCTAAATCAGCTTGTTTCAGTAACTCAGTTATATCACTATTCTGCTTTGAAATAGTGACCAAACCAATGCTGATGCCCACTCTAAAGGTTTTGTTTTTCCAGGCAAATAGGAACTGAGCTACAGCAGCAAGTATCTTCTTTGCTACTTTCTCCGCCTCTAGTATAGAGCAATGTTCCATTAATATGGCAAATTCATCCCCACCCAGGCGTGCTAAGGTGTCTCTATGGCGGACATTCTGTAATAATTGCTTACTCAATTGGCGTAATAACTCATCACCAGCGGCATGACCACAGCTATCATTAACAATCTTGAATTGATCCAGATCCATATAACAAAGCACATGTTCAGAACCTTTTTCTATTGATGTTTCTATTATCCGTTCCAGGCGTCGCTCAAATGCTTGTCGATTAATTAATTCTGTTAAAACATCATGATTTGCTTGATAAGAAAGTTTCTCAGTTAGGAGCTTAGCGACAGAAACATCTTCTTGAACAGAAACAAAGTGTGTTATTTCTTTATTATCATTAAATACGGGAGCAATTGATTCTCGCGCCCAATAAAGGTCTCCATTTTTCTTTTTATTTTGTATAGTCTCTCGCCATTCATTTCCGTTAGAAATTGTGTCCCAAAGCTCTTTGTGGATTGAGGGGGGTGTAGCCTCGGATTTAAAAATACGGGGGGTCTTTCCAATCACTTCTTCGGGTGAAAAACCAGTAATTTCTGTGACTTTACAATTGGCATATTCAATTTCCCCATCAGGATTAGTGATTAAAATTAGATTAGGGCTATGCTCTACTGCTAAATTTAGCTTTCTTAAATTCATCTCAATTTCCTTACGCTGACTTATATCAGAAGCCATCTCACAGACAGCATACACTTGACCCAGTTGATCAAATATAGGAAATTTAGTGACTATATAGGTATGCAAAATATCGCCTTGCATAAAAACTTCTTCATATTCTATGGCTTTTAATGATTCTAAAACTGCCTTATCCTTAATATTTAGTGTATCGGCAACTTCTTTTGAATGTATGGCATAATCTGTTTTACCTATTAATTCTTCGCGCCTGACATTAAAAATTGATTCAAACTGCTGATTAATAAAAAGATATTTGCCATTAATATCTTTCAGGCAAACACAGGCAGAGGCATGATTTAAAATTGAGTCCAATAACTGCTGATTCTTGATGACTTTTTGTTCAGCCAGTTGTTGCTTTGCAATGGTCTGAGCAATAACACGGGATGTTCTGAAAATTATAAAACTCCACATCAAAAACAAAGTAATGGCTAACATAGAGCCACTCCATATCAGGCTTTGATTAGCCAAGTGTTCTATTTTTTCAGCACGCTTTGCTTCTCGTTCATGTAACCGCCGTAATTGTTCCAATGACACAATTGCCTTGTCTAAAACGCTATTAATAGTCTTTGAATGTATATATTTTGCAGTTTCATTTTGTTTTAATATCACAAGCAATTTTTTAATTGCCTGCTCAAAACGAATATAAGGAGACATAAAAAATTCTGCTTCATGTAAATCCTGAAGCTCAGCCATATTAGCTGCTAAACTACTAATCACTTTCCTTTTGTAGGAAAATTGTGTTTGTAAATTCATGTTAACTTTATAGTCTTCTACGGAATACAAGCTATGTAAATCTAATTTATCATTTGCTTTATGAATATTTAAATTACTTAGTTCATGTTGTAGATGATGAGCGGTAGAAATGCTAGGTAAGTGATGGTGCCTGACTTTAGCTTCATATCGACTAATAAATTGCCATTGCTGGTAAATAAACAGCAAAAAAATAACTGCCAACGCCAAACTGATAAAAATTAATCGTCCAACGTAGAAAGGCAGTTTTCTTAAGCCTGTTTTTTTGTTATTAATCATCTGGCTTAATCCATTTTTAGCATATTAAGTTGATTTGAAATTCTTCTGATGGGTTCAAAATCATTATTATTGGCAGGGAAATAATGTTTTGCCCCCATTTGATCCAATATTTTTAGCTGTTGGGGATTGTCAGGAGTTAGCTTTATAAATGCTTCGATAATATCGATCTTTAGCTGTTCAGATAAATTTTTTCTTGCTGCCCATACATAATTAGGGTAGATAGGTGTTTCCCATAAAACTTTAATTTTCCCTCTGCCAATTTTATTTTCTTTCAACAATCGCTCTAACATTATAGAACCAACAACACCAGCATCAATAACACCATCTTCTACCCATTGTGCCGTTTTGTCATGTGTGCCTGAATAACGGACTATCGAAAAAAAAGATTCAGGAGCAATGTCTTGTGTGCCCATAAAGTAACGCGGCATAATGTGACCTGAACAAGATAATTTTGTGGTAAAACTAAAAGACTGACCTTTTAAATCTGCAATAGTAGAGGCTTTATTGTCACTGGACACTATTAAGTAACTGGTAAAACGGAAATCAACATCACGCATAACCAGAGGGTCAGCATTATTATTCTGGTAAGCTATTACGAATGCATAGCCTCCTAATAAAGCCAAATCAACTTCCCCTTTATCAAGCTTATCCAATTGATCCTGGTAATCTGTAACAGCAACCCATTCGATGTTAACCTTTAATTCCTGCTCCAGGTATTTCATCAATGAAAGATAAGATTGCTGTATATCAAAATGATCTCGTATGGGCTGAATTGAAACGCGTAATACTTTAACTTGAGCCAAATCACTTTGTTTAGAACAGGCACTTGTCCCTATAAGCAATAACATAGTAATGAGAAAGTAAGCAGATGTTCTAATATTTTTAAACTTCATAGTTTTAACAAATCAGCATGACAATTAATTTAGTCTAGCATCGTTTTTAGCATATTGAGCGTTACCACTTGTTTGAGAGTTTGTCCATGCAAAAGTTGTCTTTGTAAAAACCAGTCAACTCTGTAATCCACGACTAGCCTGTACCCACTTAAAACCATATAATAAAGATGGTTATTTAACAAGCAAACTGTTACTTATACACCGTCTTTTCAAGCGACCTTCTCACCTTGCAATTCTTGTTATTTTTTATGATTTGTGAAGGCTTTCACATTAATGTTTTTATTATTGGGCATAGCC
>JAGLUC010000421.1 GCA_023134955.1 Methylococcales bacterium
AATACTTTTGGAACGATTAATACAACCTTCTAATTTGAACAGCCCATTAGAGAAGAGTATATGTACAATAATTAAGATAAAAATTAAAACTTTATTGTTGGAAGTCGCTATATAGAGTTATATCGATAAATACGCGACTATATTACATTTAAAACATGCAAAAAAAGAAGTTTAGGATCAAGTCAATTCTTGTCATTGTTGTTTTAATTGCTTTTCTTTCCTCTTTCTTGTTAGTTGATTTCACTAATGCAGAAGCAGTAAAACCAGATAAAAAAAATATACTTGTTGTTGCTTCCAGTAATAATTTTCCACCTATAAACATTTTAGATGATAATCATGAATTGAATGGTTTTGGGCGGGATCTCTCCGAAGCAGTTTTAAAAGCAATTGATGCTGAACCTGTTCGTAAGCATTCTTCTCAATGGTCTACTGTTATCGAGTGGCTGGCATCAGGGAAAGCAGACTTTATTCATGACACCGGTTATACCAAAGATCGTGAAGCATACTTAGATTTTACTTTACCCATTATTGAAATGCCTGAAGTGATTTTCGTCAAATCAGAGCAAGTGAATATCAATAGTCTGGCATCGCTTAAAGGAAAAACAGTTGCTTGCGTCGATAAACATATCACACACCTTTATCTTAAACAGTTTCCTGAAATACATTGTCATATTGTCAAAACACCTGTAGAAGGTTTATTTACCCTAATTACTGGAAATGCTGATGCCTTTGTTTATCCTAAACAAATAATTGAATACCTGGCTCAGGAATTGAACCTTACCTATAAAATGAAAATAGTTGGCGAGCCTTTGCGAGTACTGACATGGTCAATGACTGTAAAGAAAGGTAACCATGCATTGTTAAGCAGACTCAATAAAGGCATAAAAATCGTTAAAAGCAGTGGTGAATATGAACGTATTTACAAAAAATGGTTTGGCTATCGCTTATTGTCAGGTTACTCAAATTTTGAAGTCAGTATTATTTTTACCACTGTAATTATATTTTCAATATTACTCAGTGCAATCACAGTTTTTATTTTTCTGAATAAAAAAATTCGCAGATCCAGGAATAAGCTTAGAAGTTTAAACAAGCATAATAAATTGTTATTAGAGTCGGCTGGTAAAGGTATTTACGGAATAGACTCGAAGGGTTATTGCACCTTTGTAAATCAAGCAGCCACAAATTTATTCGGTTATAGTCAAGAAGAATTAATTAATAAATTTATCCATGAGGTGACTCATCATTGTTATGTTGATGGGACATTTTATTGTTCTGACGCATGCCCGGTGTGTAATTCTATTAGAAACATTGATGCGATAACAATCAGTAATGAGGTTTTTTGGCGAAAAGATGGTACTAGCTTTCCAGTGGAATATACCGTCGCACCGATCTGGGAAGGTAAAAATCATCTTGGTTCTATTGTCATTTTCAGTGATATTACCGAGCGAAAACAGATGGAAGATCAACTGCGGGAGAGTGAAGAAAAATACCGCCTTGCAATGGATGCTTCTCGGGATGGTTTGTGGGACTGGAATGTAACCACAGGAACCGTACAATACAATTCAAGCTGGCATGCTATTCTAGATGAAAAGGATATTCAAGATGATTATAATTCTTGGGAAAGTCGCATCTTTCCGGCGGATAAATCCCCGATATTAAATTCCTTGCGTTCTCATCTTAATGGTGAGAATTCATCATGGTTTGAAGAGTATCGTTTACTCAAGGCTGATGGTACTTATATTTGGGTGCTTGGGCGGGGGAAGGTGGTTGACAGAGACTCACAAGGACTACCATTGCGCATGGTCGGAACCATGACTGATATCTCCAGGCAAAAACAAGCGGAGGAAGAGCTTGTTCACCATCGAGATCATTTGGAGGAGCTGGTTAAAGAGCAAATAACCGATTTGACCACAGCGAAAAGAAATGAAGAGGTATCACGCCAAATGCTTCAATTAGTTCTGGATTCAATACCAGTACGCGTATTCTGGAAAGATAAGGAGCTAAATTATCTTGGATGTAATAAATTGTTTGCCGAGGATGCGGGTTACTTAGATTCTAAGGCCTTAATTGGCAAGACAGACCTTGAAATGGCTTGGAGGGATCATGCAGAATTTTATCAAGTTGATGACCAATTGGTAATGGAAAGCAACAAAGAAAAAGTGGCCTATGAAGAGCAACAGCATACTTCAGATGGCAGTATGAAGTGGTTGCAGACTAGTAAAATACCATTACATGACATTGATGGAAATGTTATTGGCGTACTAGGAACATACGAGGATATATCTGAGCGTAAGCAAGCAGAAGAACAGCTAAAAATTGCCAAAGATACTGCACTAAAAGCTAATCAGGCAAAATCTGAATTTCTGGCCAATATGTCGCATGAGCTACGAACCCCAATGCATGGAATTTTAAGTTTTTCTAACTTAGGGATGAGTCGCTTGGAAACAGCGTCAAAAGATAAACTGGGTAAATATTTTCAGCGAATTAACGAAAGTGGTAGTCGCTTGCTTTTTTTGATTAATGATTTACTGGATTTATCCAAGTTAGAAGCCGGAAAAATGAATTTTAAGTTTGTGGAATCAGATATAGTAGAGGTCATCAGAAGTTGTGTGGAAGAACAGAAAGCAAGATTGGATGCCATGCATTTAAAGGTAACCATTGACTATGATACTGCAATGACAGCAGTATGCGATACGATAAGAATTGGACAAGTTATTACCAATTTACTTTCAAATGCAATTAAATTCTCACCAGAGAAAAGTGTAATTCAGATAAAAATCAAACCCAAGTCTTTGACATTACCAGAAGATAAAATAGTGAAAGGATTAGAATTGAGTGTTGCAGATAACGGAACGGGTATCCCTGACAATGAACTGGAAAATATTTTTGATAAATTTATTCAAAGTTCAAAAACCAAAGCCAATACGGGTGGAACAGGCTTAGGTTTGTCGATTTGTCAGGAAATCATAAAAGGACATCAAGGTAAGTTATGGGCTGAAAATATAGTTGGTGGTGGTTCAATATTCAATTTTATTATTCCCGTTGAAGGGAGGTAACCCCAATGTCGTTAAGTTAAGGTGATAACATAGGATGTGCTGACGATAGGAAGCGCATCAATCGGGAGAAAAAGAGAAAAAGTCGGAGTAAAATTAAATAGGGATTTAAATGCTACATTGTCCTCATGTTAGAAGGCAGTGTAACACTTAAAAGGTATATTTATTTAGACCAGGTATCCCGCAAGGTAACGGTTCTGTTGATGATCAGTTTTTCTGGGGTGCTATCAACCGTATCAATACAAAAATAACCAGTGCGTTCAAACTGGAATTGAGTGCCTGGTTTTGCATTGACCAGACTGCTTTCTACTCTACAGTTTGTTAGCGTTTCAAGAGAGTTTGGATTGAGTGCATTTAGGAAATTTTCTTCTAAGTCAGGGTTAGCGACTTGAAATAGGCGGTCGTATAAACGCATTTCTGCTATTGGTGAATGTTGTTCTGATACCCAGTGGATAACGCCTTTTACTTTTCTGCCTTCCGGTTTTTTGCCCAGGGTATCTTGGTCATAAGTACAGCGTAATTCAATGATATTACCCGCATCATCTTTGATAATTTGCTGGCATTTAATCACGTAACTACTACGCAATCGAACCTCTCCTCCTTCAATTAGTCTTTTATATTTAGGGGGCGGTACTTCTGCAAAGTCATCTTGTTCTATTAAGATAACTTTTGAAAAAGGTATTTCCCTTTGACCCAATTCTGGTTTTTGAGGGTGATTGCTGACTTCTAAAATCTCAGTTTTTTCCTCCGGATAGTTTTCTATCACCACACGTAATGGATTAATTACTGCCATTGCACGAGGTGCATTGTCATTTAAATCTTCTCTAATACAATTTTCCAGCACTCCCATTTCAATCCATGAGTCTTTTTTAGTGATGCCGATACGCTCACAAAAGTCTCTAATTGCTGTTGCGGTATAGCCAGCTCGACGCATACCTGCAAGGGTTGGCATTCTTGGATCGTCCCAGCCTGTGACATGATTTTCGTTAACCAATTGTGCGAGTTTACGCTTGCTGACGATGGTGTATTCAAGCTGTAATCTGGCAAATTCTATTTGTTGGGGATGACTTGGTGTTTTTAATTTGTCTAAAACCCAGTCGTATAAAGGTCTGTGTGCTTCAAATTCCAGAGTACACAGCGAATGAGTAATGTTTTCTATTGCATCGGATAGACAATGGCTAAAGTCGTACATTGGGTATATACACCATTTGTCACCTGTGCGTTGGTGGTGCATACGTTTAATTCGATAAATGGCAGGGTCTCGCATGTTGATATTGGGTGAAGCCATATCAATTTTTGCACGTAATATATATTGTCCATCTGCAAATTCGCCGTTTCGCATTGCTGCGAACAGTGCTAAATTTTCTTCTATTGAGCGGCTTCTATCTGGACTGTCTTTTCCGGGTTCAGTTAATGAGCCTCTATATTCTCTAATTTGTTCGGCATTTAGGCTATCCACATAGGCGTGGCCATCGTTGATTAATTGAACAGCATAATCATACAGTTGTTCAAAATAGTCGGAGGCATGGTGTTTATTTGCCCATTCAAAACCTAGCCATTTAATATCTTTTTCAATGGCTTCCATAAACTCGATACTTTCTTTTTCAGGATTAGTATCATCAAAACGTAAATTACACTTACCTTTATATTCTGCTGCCATACCGAAATTCAGGCAGATAGATTTTGCATGACCAATATGTAAATAACCATTAGGCTCTGGTGGGAAACGAGTAATGACTTTGCCGTTATTTTTATTATCATTGATGTCTTTAGTGATAATGTGACGAATAAAGTTTGATGAAGTTGTGTTTTCTGCTGAGCTCATTGATTTTGTTGGATAATGCGAACAAGTAAATGTATTTTTATGAATTTCTTATCAGAAAATCAATCACAGTATTTGATATTAATCAGTGTGTTAATACATATAAGGAATCGGCTATTTTAACTGTAATTAAGCCTTATCGCAAAGATAAAGAAGAGTGAAAATGCGAGATTTATAGTGGTGGCTGATTCGATCCTGTACGATTAATTTGAACAGGGTTACCAACAACTAATTCACCCGTATTATCGTGTAAGGCATTTTGTCCAAAATAGATATGATTATTCCATCTGCGAGCTTTATTAAGGGCAATTAAAGGCTCTTTATTGGTTTCAGCTGTATCGCAGTCTATTGAAGGGACAGAGCATCTTGAACAGGGTTTGGGTAATCTGAAAGTAATGTTGTTAATGGTTATTTTTCGCCAGCTATCTTCTGCATAACTATCACAATTAGCAATGACCAGATTGGGGCGAAATCGTTGGATAGGAATTTGAATGTCTAACGATTGGTTGAGTGTGGCTAAAGAGGCTTGTGAGCAAATAAGAAAAGGAAAGCCATCTGAAAAATAAACTTTGTCTGTGCTTTTTGCAAAATCAGGATCTACAGGACGAATAATCTCATCAGGTTGATAAACTATCTGGCATTCAATACCTAGAAAATCAGTTAACCATTGACTAGCCTGCTGACTGGTTGTTTTGGCGATGCATTGATCACTCCAGATAGAAGTTTCAATAGCAGTACCATTATCTGGATTTAGAGGGAGGGAAACACTACCCGTTGTGGAAGTGCTTAGAATGAGTTGATCATCCTTTATTTGGGTTTTTATCAGCGTCATTTTAGGGTGGCTACGCTGACTGAGGAATTTGTTGTTACTATCAATCAACATCCATTTTCTATCGTGCAATAAACCTTTATCGGTAACAGACCAGTTAGAAACACGAATACCGGCAAGGGATTTGACGGGGTAAATAAAAATATCGCTTAAAATAGCATTTGATAAGGCGTTGATAATATTACTCTGTTAGTGAACGTCAGCTAAATGTTAAGTCTTGTTGTGAGTCAAGTAAATATTCGCCAAGTTCATTGTGAAGGTTTTCAAATTTAACACCATATTGCTTTTCATTACTGCTGGTCAGGTGTACGATTTTTGCTTTAATGCTAAAACTCTGGCTGTCATCAAAAAGCAAATGAAGGATGACTTTTTTATTAAGTGCTAATTTTCTGTTTGATACGATTCGGCTGCCTTTACTACTAATATCAAGCAGTCTAACAGGTATATGATTTGTGAAATTAAACCAGCCTGGCATACTGAGTGAGGCAGAAATATCTGTTCTAATATATCTAACTGCAATACGCTGGTTATTAGACTCATTGTCTGCTAAAGGAATGATGAAGACTTCATCATCATAATTAATATCATGTTCCATATTACTCACTATATATTTGTTAGCTGAATCACTTAGAAAAAATAATAGGTTGATAATTTAAATAAGCATTGTAAATAGCAATTGTAGCTAATATTAGAAAAAATCCCCCACTTATTTTATGTAGCACAGAAGCATGGCATTTTTGTAAAATCTTTTTTCCAGCGATAACACCTAGTAAAGTGGTTAAAATTAAGGCGCAAGTTGCACCTAGCCAGACAGCGATTGGAAGAGCTGCACTGCTTAAAGCAACCACGGCTAATTGAGTTTTATCAGCAAATTCAGCCAGTGTGATTAATAGAAAGGTAGTAAAAAATATATTATGTGAAGTTTTTTTGTTAATAATCTCTTCATCTTCCTGTTCTGTTGCTGAAAAAAAGAGTGAATGTAGTCCAAATAAAGTGAATAACAGGGCTACAGTCGCTGAAATAGCCCAATCAGGAAACCAGTGAGCAATAGTGGAGCCAAAAATAACCGCTAAACCATTTAAAAATATGAAGGCTGAAATAGCCCCTAAAATGACAGGAGTGGCTCTGTATCGTGTTGCCAGAGCCATGCAAACCAATTGACTTTTATCGCCTATTTCAGCAACAACAATCAGTAAAAAACTAGTAGTTGCCGTTGTCGAAAAGTCTATAGCGTTAATTGACGATAAAAAATCAAAGGTATTTTGTATATAAGATTGAAAAAAATTCATTCTTAAAATTAAGAAAGTGCGTTATCTAAAACCATCATAAGGATAAACCCTAATATAAGTGAGAAAGTCGCATGACGAGAACGACCTTTGGAATGAGTTTCTGGGATGATTCCTTCACTAATAACGAATAACATTGCACCAGCTGCAAACCCCATGGCAAGCGGCAAAAGTGAAGAAAATATTGTCACCATGGTAAGGCCTAGAAAGCCACCGATGGGTTCAACCAGACCTGTTAGCGTCGCAATGCCTACTGCTTTCCATTTATTGTAACCTAATCCAACCAGAGGCAGGGCAACGGCGAGTCCTTCTGGGATATTTTGTAAGGCGATGGCGATGGCCAGTACCAGACCATTTTTCATGTCACCAGATCCAAAACTAACTCCCACGCTTAAGCCTTCAGGAAAATTATGAATGGTGATGGCAAAAATGAATAGCCAGATTTTTTGTAATGAATCTTTGTTAGCATCAGGTATTGAGTCCATGTGCAAATGCGGCAGACGTTTGTCAGCAATATGTAGAAAGATCATACCAATGATCATACCCAAAGAAACTACCCAAAGCCCTTTGTTAGGCCAAAGTTGATTACCAAAATCTATTCCTGGAACAAGTAGAGAAAAGGCTGTTGCGGCTAACATTACCCCTGCTGCAGCACCTAATAAGCTATTAAATACGTTATTTGATATGTCTTTAAAAAAAAGAGCGGGTAATGCACCAAGACCTGTCGCTAATCCAGCGAGGATACTGGCAAGTAACCCAATGGCAAAAATTTTACCGAAAATCAGATAAAAAACAGCAAAAATTAATAATTGGGAGATAAGAAAAATTCCAAAAAGTACCACCCAGCGCTGAATAGCCGGTAGGGACATTATTTTTTGGTAATTGGCAGTGGATTGAATGCGCGAAGACTGGGTATATAGAAACGCCTGGATATCTACCATTGAGTAACCTGTTTTTTTGCAAGAAAATGTTCTCTACATTATAACTAATCACTGGAAAAAAGTGTGGGTATCGTTAATGTTGTTTTAAGGGCGAGAGGGGGTAATGTCGTTAAGCTAAGTAAATCAAAACTACCTTTTTGTTTGCAGTAGTGCCTTTCACTCTCATTCGCCAGAAAGTGGCTTTTTGTGTAACTTTCAAAGTTTTCTTTAAAGACTATTTGCTTGTATTGCCAGCATGTAAGCCACATTCCTTTTTGTTTCCAGACTCCCACCACCAACGACCTGCACGTTCGTGCTGGTTGGGTAACACTGCGCGAGTGCATGGCTCGCAGCCTATGCTGATAAAGCCTTTTTCATGCAATTCATTATAAGGAACCTGGTAGGCTTCTATGTGATCCCAAACTTGTGTGGAACTCCAGTTAAGTAAAGGGTTGAATTTAATTAATGTTTTTTCTTCTGTGGAAAATGCGCTGTCAATTTGTACTTCTGGAATATCTTGGCGGGTGTCTAAACTTTGGTCTTTTCGTTGTCCTGTTATCCAGGCATCAAGATGTGATAGTTTACGTTTAAGTGGTTCTACCTTTCGGATGCCACAACATTGTTGGTGTCCATCTTGGTAAAAACTAAATAAGCCTTTTTCTTTAACAAAAAGATCCAGGTTTTCTCTATCAGGGCTAAGTAGTTCTATGTTTATTTTGTAGTGTTTACGTACTTTTTCAATAAAACGGTAGGTTTCTGGATGCAGACGACCTGTGTCTAAGGAAAAAACCTGAATATCTTTTCTAATATTTACTGCCATGTCTATTAATACTACATCTTCTGCACCACTAAAAGAAATGGCGATGTTTTCAAAGCTTTCTAATGCTGATTTTAGGATGGCTCGAGGTTTCTTGTTTTGTAGCTCAGTTTGTACAGCTTTAATATTAAAAGAGGTCATGGTGATGTTTTTGTTGTTATTTCTGGGAAAAATAGTTGGCTAGAAATGTATCAAAAGAAACGCTGTCATTCACTTCAATTTGTTTTTGTTTTTGATGGGATGCAGATGCTTCCTGGTCAAATTTTTGAGTCATTAAATCATCTAATTTATGCTGCTTAAAATGTTGTTGGTGTTGCTTGGATACGGTTAATCCATAGCATCCAAAAGGCTGATGTGTCTTTTTCATACCTTGAAGAATTTTAGCCGAAGGCGTTAAATCTGGATTTTCGACCATAGCTTTTTGTTGTTTTAAAGCATGACTATAAGGTTTACTTGCCAGACCTTCGTCTAATATTTCACAAACAGTCTGGATGGAATTTAAAATATCATTTGTCCAGGTTTTTAGTGAGATTTGTTGACCTTCTTTATTGATTTTTAAGCCTGGTTTTCTACCCGAATGAGCAACAGTAAGCTGGTTTTGGTTATTAATGTGTTGTTCTTTCCCCGTGTATTCAGGGCTATCTTGTAATAAACAATTTAATAAAAAAGCCTCAACAAATCGAGCTTGGTTTTCGTCTATGCCAATCGGATTAAATATGTCCAAATCTAAGGAACGGATTTCAATATATTTAATACCTCGACGTTTTAATGCCAGTGTTGGTTTCTCACAAGATTCTGCAATTTGTTTAGGGCGGATGGTGCTGTAAAACTCATTTTCAATTTGTAGAATATTGGCGTTGAGCTGTTTATATTGACCATCAACTTTAACGCCAATTTTTTCATAGTCTGGGTAGGGTGTTTCAATAGCAGTGTTTAAGCTATCGACATATCCAGTTAAAGAGTTGTAATCAATTTGCAAGTCAGCCTGGTTTTTACTTTTATAGCCAATATTACTCATTCGTAATGAAGTAGCATAAGGGTGATAAAGGGTGTGTGAGTCAAACTCATCAAATTGTGTCATCAGATGAGGCCTGGTTTTAAAGAAGCTCTTACAAATTGCAGGTGATGCGCCAAAAAGATAAAGAATTAACCAGCCCTGGCGTTGAAAATTTCTGATCATTTCAAAGTAACTTTTTGAAATAAAATCTTCCAGAGAGCTGTTGGAATTACTTTGTTCATGTAAAACAGGCCATAAAGTTTCTGGCACAGAGTAATTAAAGTGGATACCTGCAATGGCTTGCATGGTTCTGCCATAACGATGCCATAAACCGAGTCTATAAGCATGTTTCATTTTACCGATATTGGATGAGCCATATTCAGCAACAGGAATACTTTCATCACCATTAATACCACAAGGCATGCTGGTTGATAACAACATTTCATCATCCAGATGATCATAAACATATTGATGAATTTGCTGCATAAATCCTAATGTTTCAGAGGTTTCTGCAAAAGGTGGGGTAATAAACTCAAGTAAAGCTTCTGAATAATCGGTTGTTATATATGGGTGAGTGAGTGCAGCACCTAATTTAGACGGATGTGTGACAGGTGAGATTAAACCGTCTTTAGAAATACGCAGACTTTCTTTTTCAATACCTTTCAGTCCACCAACAAGATAGTGCTGTTTTTTTTCTGCTAATAAATAGCTGAGTTTTGCAGAGTGTTTTGTGTTTAAAATAGTCATAAAAGGGGGGGTAACCCCAATGTCATTAAGTTAAGCAAACTGAAATAGGATGTGCTGAGGAACGAAGCGCATCTTTCGCGATTGATGCGCTTTCTATCGTCAGCACATCCTATGTTATCACCTTAACTTAACGACATTGGGTTTAACCA
>JAGLUC010000422.1 GCA_023134955.1 Methylococcales bacterium
GCATTGTTATTCGGCTGGCTCTGTACTAACTGCGTCTCTAGCTATGTCCTTTAAATCATCAGCATTGTATAAAATAGGTTTTTCTACTATCTCAATAAGCCGTCTTGTTAAATATATATTTGTCTTATCCAGACTATTTAGCCTTGCAATGATCATATCAATGGTCATCATATTACCATCACATAAAATTGCAGCTCCATCTTCCATAACTCCCTGCGTGTAATGCCTTAAAACTACCCGCTCGTTCGGACTTGCTAACGCATCAGTTTCTTGTGCTTCTGTTTGTTTTCGTTCATTAGTCATTTACTTACTCCAGTTAATTTAAGCCGCAATCCGCACAGCTTTGTTTGTTAGGTGTCTTACTTCTCAGTATTTCTAGGTGGTCTTTTATCTGCGATGTTTCGCTATCAGTTAGCCAGAACTCTTTACGCTTTAAGCCAAGCTTAGCCCTCCTTTTATTAAGCAGGGCCTTTTTTTCTTTGTTAGTTTGTGGCATAAACCCTTCTATTGCTTCTAATTTCTTTTTTAAATTGCTTTACATAAACTGCATTGAAATCTCTTAATTTTTTAAATGCTTTTTTAAATTCTGTGTTGGCGAATATATATTCATCAGAGTTCAAAACGTCATCACTAACAAGCCCCATATTTCCAGTATTAAACCCATCAAAAAGAGATTCTACTTTTTTTAAATTATCTTCTAAGCTGCCTTTTAACTCTTTTGCTTCTAAGTAGTTCATTTTGTTTCCTTGGTTAATCTCTTTAAGTTGTGTCTATTATGCTATAGTTCTCGGGAACTGTCAAGAGGTTAGATCAAAGTATTTAAAATAAATTGTGGCCGCATACTACCTAACACGCGCTCAACCAGATTTTGCTAGGCTGTCATGTGCTGTGTATGTTTAGTTTTACACAAAACTATTTGTGTCCGATATTCGCCTGTTTTTCATACGCAAAACAGGTTAGCTAAGGGCGTTATCCATGGCTCGCTACGCTCGCATGGATAACAATGCACTCCACCGCGACGGGAAGCGGGTGAGTGCATTGTTATAAGGCTAACTCAGCAGCTAATCCAACAACCCACCACCGAGTGCTTCCTCCAGCCGTTTCCTTACTGATTAGCTTATTTTCTATTTCTAGCTTTCTTAATTCGCGCCTGCATTTTTCCATTGAAATTTTTAATTCACTTGCAATATCTCGATTAAAAACACCTATACCGCTAAGCGCTATTTCATCAGATTTAAGATAAAAACCCCTGTATTCACTCTGTTTATTTGCTGAATTTGTACATAACTTCTTTATTGTTTCTATCATCTATATCTCCAGTTAAATGCTTAATAACCACGCGGTGACGGGAGACCCGTCACCGCGTGGTTATTAAGCAGAGTTCTATCCTATTTCTTTAACCTCAGCCTCAATATCCAATTCATAAAGTGGGTTAATCATGTCTACCCCACCTAAATCACCAACTTGGTATTTTACCCACGCTGCAAATTCTTCATCTGTGTGTTCTGGGAATTTTTCTCTATCAACACTTATAACAACTAATGTCATTTTCTTTCTCCAAAGTTTTGTTCATCTAATGCCTTAAAACTACCAAATCAACCAGATTTTACTGGCTGCAACTTGTTTTTAGTCTCAAGTGTTTTTGTTAAAATTCATTGTTTAATTGCCTTGCAGTTTTAATCCGTAAAACAGGTTATCGCGGTCCGTTATCCATGGCTCGCTACGCTCGCATGGATAACAATGCACTCCACCGCGACGGGAAGCGGGTGAGTGCATTGTTATATTCACTCAACTTTAGAGGATTCAAAAAATGCCTTCAACAGATTTCCAGAAGCTATATGATGCACTTGAAGAAGCTGTGGTGTCAGGTCATTCAGAATGGGGCAAAGCTCTTCCTCCATCAGATCGGAAAAAGTTTTTCCGGATGATGAACGACTTAAGAGAGGTTCATGTAAAAGTTGAATGGTTTCGGGATAAATTTCAACCGAAAGATCCGCCTTAATTCCATCAAATTTCATGCTGATGCTGATTTCTATAGGTTTATTCATAATTAATTGTTTAGTGTTAATTTTGTATTATATTAAACGTAGTTATTTTGTTTTTTGTGTCATAGCTATTAAGAAAGTATGGTACTGGTAGCTAAGTTTAAATATAACAATCAAATTCACTTGACCGTAAAAAGCGTCATGTTTTTTGCGATGCAAAAACCACGCCCCTTTTCACGTCAAGTGATTTGGGCGTTATCCATGGCTCGCTACGCTCGCATGGATAACAATGCACTCCACCGCGACGGGAAGCGGGTGAGTGCATTGTTATTCGGCTGGTTTCGTCTCATACTGTAAAATAAATTCAATTATTTCACAGGGTTCTAGCGCTCTGTTTCCTTCTGTCAGTATGTATTCAGTGATACATCTTTCTAACTTTTCAGCTTTTTCTTTGTACGCATTAGAGAATTTAATCAATGCATCAGATGCGTAAATATTCGGTAATTTTCCTGTATTTGTTAATACTAGATCACCTAGTTTTTCATCAATAAGAAATTTCTGTGCTTCATTCATTGTCGTACTCCAGTTAATTTCTTGCCTTAAAACTACCAAATCAACCAGACCAGCCTAATGCGCTGCGGTTTTAAATCGGTGTTTCTCGGTCGCTAGTTAAATGCTAAACTAATGTATCAGTCTGGCGTGGTTATCGTGGTCTTTATCCATGGCTCGCTACGCTCGCATGGATAACAATGCACTCCACCGCGACGGGAAGCGGGTGAGTGCATTGTTAGGTGGATTTTGCATCTTCACATTCGGAATAAAAGCACTAAGGCGGCCACATCTTCTTCTGTTTCTATTTTTTTAGGTAACGTTACTTTTGAGTAATTATTCCTATCAGATTTAAAAGATACTTCACTTTTTCTGATGACAGTAATAAACCCAAAATCATCGATGTCAATTTCCATTAGCTCGCCAACCCTTCTAAAAAATCTATTATCCATTCCAGATATAAATCCTAGGCCAGCCAGCCTTTCCTTAATATCTTTAATTACCATATAAATCCTCTTATTTTAAAATTCATCTATTACCTACCACCTAACATAGCGTTCAACGTGGAGCTAGAACGCGGCAGCTTGTTAAAATACCATGGTGTTTCACATAAATAGCCATGGGTAAATATCATTTTCTTGTATCTGTTCTAGCCCAGTTAGCATCTTGCGTTATCCATGGCTCGCTACGCTCGCATGGATAACAATGCACTCCACCGCGACGGGAAGCGGGTGAGTGCATTGTTATTCAGCTAACTTAGGTAAATACAGGGCATGTTTATCGAGTAAATCTTCTCTCATAAATCACCTCGTTGTTTACCCACTAACACGCACTCAACTCACGCCGTTTCTTTGCAAGCACTTTTCAACATCTGAAGTATTTTATAGCCCGTGGCTTCTTTCAGCTCTTCGATTGAGATTAATTGCATGGCAGTTCTTCTTTTTGTTTCAGCAGCGATTGCTTTTAATTTTAGATAAATCACCACAAATTTCGCTCAACAACTGCTGAATATCATCTGCCATAATCTCGCCTATTTTTTTAAGGGCTGATATTTTTAGCTCAAAATCGGCAATATCATGACCTTTTAACTTTTCTTTTAGCGCGTCAACTTGCTGATTGATCTGCTCAATCGTTATTTTATTCGCTCCATTGCGATTGGTGATTGAATAAGTGACGCCATCAAGGTTTTTATTTTTATGGATTGATCCTTCGCTGACAAGCGCATTGAGTGCCGCACTGATTTCTTGCGCGTCGTAGTCCGGAAGTATTTTCTTAATATCTTCTAGTGTTCTGAACTCGACACCATGAAAATGCAAAAGCACCTCTAACTCTAGGTTTTCTATCATTTATTTTTTCCTATGGTCGTACCGATACGCATTAGCTCGTACATCAATATGTGTTCGACCTGTATAGCGAATAATGCCATATTCTTGCGGGTATTCTGACTCTAAATAATCAGCAACATCATTTTCATGAATGCCAGCAACTTTAACATCAGCTGCTTGCCCGCTAATGTGCTTGCTATGCTCTGATCTGCTCACAGATGCATTATGCTTTTTGCATCGGGCGCCGCTGTTAATAATGACTGCTGATTTAAAATGGGTGCGTAAATTGATTAATACACCCAGTAATTCAGCGTCAACGGTATTAAAGCCGCATCCGCATTTACATGCAAATTCTTGGCGGGTAAAGTGTTTGTGTAGCTGCATAATGCTCTCTATTTTTTTAATTGATTGTTATTAAAGCTTTCGCTTAATTTATGGCGCATATATTTCTATAATTAAGAAATATTTAGGGCCGTGGTAATATTGTTGCGTATTGATCTTTCTAGCTTAAAGAGCGCCTCGTCCATTTTTTCAATGCTCATTCCGCTGCTGTTAGCAATTCTTAACTCTGTAACTGGGTCAAATATTGCGTTATATATTTTTTTCTTTTTTTTCTTGCTAACATGCATAATTACCTCATTCGTAATGAAAGCCTGAAGCGTGGAAAGGGATGAGGGTCGCGGCAACTAACATGGTAACTTGTCCCACTTTGCGCCATAGCCGATAACATTCTCGATTTCATTCGCGTTATCTCGTGCTGAAACCTCGCCCCAATATCGCGCTTTGGTTTTGCCTTTGCCGTTCATACCAACATCAATACAAGTGACGAAGGCGTATATTTTATTCATTGATGCGCGGTAATCTACGCGGCTAAATTGTAGGTTGTTGACCATTGGAACTTGCATTTTTATATCCTGTTTAATTAAAATTAAGCGTACCCAGGCATAACAATAGCCGTGTATTCGCTGTGTATTTTGCTACCGCTTAGCTCGATAGAGTAGAAGATCGGGTTGTTTTCTGGCTTATGCGTTGTGATATTCGCGAAGATGCTAAATGATGCTTTTTGCAGTTTTCTTAAAAAATGCGGGTTTAAGCATATGTTGGCTGCTGCAATCTTATTTTCGTCTGTTGCAATAAAATGTTCGTGACCTGGGTATTTTTTATTTGTTATTGAAAACGGAATGGAAAAATGACCTTTTTTGCATAGACCTGTGATTGATTTTTCTTTGATGTTGATTGTTGCGAATGAAACTTCGTTGGGTAGTTTTTTGGCAGGAAAAATCAATATCTTTTCCTTGCTTTTCCAATTTGAGAAATTCAGCGCTTCACCACGAACAAAAAAGAAGCCATTACAGCCTGTGATTGTTTTTTTGGCGGGGTCAATTGATAGCCCGCGCAAATAATCCCTAACCTCATCATTATCTGCTGTTGCAGCAAGGCAGGTGTTAAATAAAATGGGGTCGGTAATATTAATTGTTGGGGTTGGTGCGATCATTCCTGCGCCAATTTGTTCTAATTTTGTGCTTTTTAAAATGCTCATTTTGGGATACCTTGTAAATTAATTAGGGCCGCGTATCGTGCGGCAAAACGGTTATTCACTGAATAAAGGCTTGGAATCTTGGAAATCAATTCAGCATAACTGCGGTTGTTACTCGCCACCGACCGCTGGGCGTTGGTAATTAACTGAATACCTTGTTGAAGGCTTTTTGGTCTAGCTGGTTTTCTATTTGTTCTGGTTTTTGTGGTTTTTTAATTTCTTTATTGATTAAAGCGACTAATCGTTCTGATTTTTCGGTTAGCTCGACTATTCTCTTATCCAGCATATCGTTTGCTGGCGTGTCATGAATAAGATCATTTAGGTCATCAATATGCAGGCTAATGATGTGCTGAGCTCGTTTTAGCTGGCTTGATTTGCTCATACTGCAAGTGTTTGATTTCTTATTAATTTAACCGCCGCTTCAATAGCACTGGCTGCGCTGGTTCCGTTGTTTAGCATTTTCTTTGCATAAACCCCAGCTGCTTTAATAGCTGGGCGGCTTGCGCCATTTAATCGTGCTTGTCGTCTTGCGATTAATTGGGTTGCAGCTTTTCTGTTCAGGTCGGATAGTTTCATTTTTGTTGCCTTTTTTGTTTTTGATGGGGTTATGTTACGCCAGCGAACAAGAAAAAGCAATTTATTTAAAATATAGTTTTTTATTGTCATTGTCACGGATTCGTACTATCATTGTTAATATGAATATACAATTTGTGTTAACAGAGTTAAATAAAAATATGTCGGATAGTAAGGTTGGTGAAATAATCGGAGTTACTCGTGCGTCAGTATCAAGATTGAGACGCGGGGACCATAAAGAGCCGCAAAAATATAGCAGTTATGAAGCGTTAAAAAATTTAGCGATTAAACATGGGATTGATGTTGAGAATTAATATGAGGGGGCGAGTTGAGTTTAAATAAGGTAACATTAATCGGAAATTTAGGGGCTGATCCTGAAGTGCGCTATATGCCGACGGGCGGTGCAGTGGCGAATATTAGTTTGGCTACAACACGAAAATGGAAGGATAAGGATACTAAGGAAAAGCGTGATCAAACAGAATGGCATCGTGTAGTGTTTTTTAATCGCGTGGCTGAGGTTGTGGGTGAGTATTTGCACAAAGGCTCGCAGGTCTATGTTGAGGGTCGTTTACAGACAAGAAAGTGGAAGGATAAGGACGGTGTTGATCGTTATTCAACTGAGATTATCGCCACTGAAATGCAGATGTTAGGTAGTAAGGTTGCTGGCGGTTCCGCTGTTGGTGGGGCTACGCAGGGTAATCAACCACCACCGCAACAGCAATCACCCGCGAATGACACTTACGATGATGTGCCGTTCTGATGGCTTTTGTTAGGTGTGGTGATTGTGCGCATTTTCTGCCTGATGAGGTGGGTGATGGCACAGGTATTGGTAATTGTTTTCGATTTGAGGAGTATAAGCTTAAAAATCCTAGTGAGGCGGCGTTGGTAAAAGCGCGAGCATCTATGGGGAAGGGTTTGTTATATCCCAGTGTTGAGCGTGATTGCAGTAAGTTTGGGGGTAAGAATGAGAAGTCGTGAAGGTAATCAGTGCAGCAATTCTAATTGTCCTGATTCGTTAAGGGTTAGGTGCGGGCGTTATTTGAATAAGAAGCTGGTGAGGTCTACTAGCTATGTGCCTATCAGAAAGGGTAACGGGTCGTTTTATTGTGATGCGTTTGATAAAAGGGAGGGTTTGAAGTGAGTGAAGAAAGGGATTTTAAGGGCGTGTGGATACCTAAGGATCTTTGGCTGTCAAAAGAGCTTAAGCCTATGGAGAAGTTCTTTTTGCTTGAAATAGACAGTCTTGATGGGGTGGGTGGTTGTTTTGCTAGTAACGCCCATTTTTCTAAATTATTTGATGTTTCAAAAGGTCGATGCACACAAATTATTAAGAAATTAGAGGCAGATGGATGGCTAGAAGTTGATGTTATTCGCAATGGGAAAATCATCGTAAAGAGGGTTGTAAGGGTAGTTAATAAATTAAATAACCCTAGTGAGAATATTAAACAACCTAGTGAGAAAATTAAACAACCCTATTTAGAAAATGATGAAGGGAATAATACCAATACTAATAATACCAAAGAGAGAGAAAAGAAAGAGTCAAAACCCTCTCTGGTAATTCCTGATTTTATTAATTGTGATTCGTGGAGTGAGTTTGAGCAGCACAGAAAAGAGATCAAAAAACCACTAACGGATTTGGCTAGGAAAAAATCATTTAATATTTTAAGAAATCTTTCATTCGATCAGCAGCAAGCCGTGATTGATTATTCAATTACGGGGCGGTATTCAGGTTTATTTACAGATCGGGCTTTAAATACCCAAGGGAAAGGAAATGGATCACATCAGCAATTTGGCAACAAAGAGTCAGCATCAGAAAAAAATAAGCGAATTTCAAGAGAAACCACCGCTCAGTTCAGAGAAACAATTGCCGCTGAAGTGGCAGCAGGCGTTGTTCCAGCGGTTTAAAAGTTCTTATCGAGCTAAGTTCATGTCTAAGTTTGATACGGTTGATGAGTATAACGAAACAATGCAGGAGTGGGGTATCGCGTTGTTTGGTTTAACTGCTGCGCAATTGAAGCGCGGGATTGATGAGAGTATTGCAACGC
>JAGLUC010000423.1 GCA_023134955.1 Methylococcales bacterium
GTTGCCCCGACCCGATCGGGGGAGTTGATAATGAAATTCCCGTATTTCACTTCGTTTCATACGGGCTACATGATTAAAATAATTCATTATTTATTAATCAAACTAATGTTGCTGGAGTACTAGCTTGTTTATGTAACATCCTTTAGTAAATAACTCGCTGTGCTTTAAGCGTACTATAAATATCATCAATAGATTGTTTGTCACAATCAAAGGAATAATCGGTTGATGATTCGGCTTCGACCAATAAACAAATTAAGCCGGCATCTTTAATAGCAGTAAGCAATGCATTATCAGATTGGTTTTCTAATACAGTCGTTGCATGGCCTGTATCAAATAACTTTCTCTCTAATTGATAAGCCATGTCCTTACTATTTGAACCAGTCAGATTAATCGCTGTTGCTTTTTGGCTAAACCTTGCAGCCCGTTCATTTGCAGAGACGTGGCTTAAATTATCATCATCACTTTCGCCTGTAATCATACCTGCGCCAACGGTGACGTTAGTTAAACGATCAATAATAATAAAAGCACCTGTGCCTTTATTTTGTTTGTATGGGTCAAATACTACGGGAGCGTTAACCGATACGGTACATGAGGCAATCTCATTTAAGTTTAATTCCATCGCATCATGATGCTCTAGTGTATTAACATCAATTCGATAATTAATCGCTAAGATTGAGCCGGATACAGTGCGTGTTGCTAATTTTATGAGATATTGACGACCTGGTGTCATGGCTTTTTCAGCCATCCAGACAATAGAGGCATTAAATTTATCAGCAACCAGAGCGTGTGATTTTTCTTGGCCGATAATCATGTCACCACGACTAATGTCTATTTCATCTTCCATGGTTAGGGTGACAGCCATAGCAGCAAAGGCTTCATCTAAATCACCATCATAGGTAACGATTGATTTAATTTTACTGCGTTTACCCGAAGGTAATACTGTAATGCTGTCACCTTTATGGAAAACGCCTGAAGCAATAGTGCCGCAAAATCCACGAAAATCAAGGTTAGGGCGGTTAACATATTGCACAGGTAGGCGGGCATCCTCAAAATTACGGTCACTTGAAATTTTTATGGTATTTAATGTTTCCATCATCGGTTTACCAGTAAACCAAGGCATATTCTCACTTGGGTTAACCACATTATCGCCATCTAATGCCGACATAGGGATGAAGTGAATGTCATCCAGACCTAATGATGCAGTGAAATCCAGATAATCTTGTTTGATTTTGTTATAAGTTTCTTCACTATAATCAACTAAATCCATTTTGTTAATAGATACGATGATATGTTTAATGCCCAGTAAAGAGGCAATAAAACTGTGGCGTTTGGTTTGGGTTTGTACGCCATAACGGGCATCAATCAAGATAACGGCTAAGTCACAAGTTGAAGCACCTGTTGCCATATTGCGAGTATATTGCTCATGCCCTGGGGTATCAGCAATAATAAATTTGCGAGTAGAGGTGGAAAAATAACGATACGCCACATCAATAGTAATTCCCTGCTCACGCTCAGCTTGCAAGCCATCAACCAATAAAGCCAAGTCGATTTTTCCAGCACCTGTAGTGCCAGATTTTACGCTGTCAGCTTGTACGGCGGCTAATTGATCTTCATAGATCATTTTTGAGTCATGTAATAAGCGACCAATTAAGGTGCTTTTACCATCATCAACATTACCGCAAGTTAAAAAGCGTAGTAGCTCTTTTTTTTCATGCTGAGCTAAGTATGCATCAATATCTGTACTAATTAAATCTGATTGGTGGGACATGGGAAAAATTTTTCCTTTTAAAATTTTTAGACTCAAGGCAAAAGACGAAAGACGAAAAGATCAAGTGCTTCTGGATTTGATGAGAGTGAATAACATTTTTGATAGTTGTTCAGTTTCATTTTTCCATTGAAGACCTGTTTCTTTTTTTATGTATCCAATTTCAATGCCTATATAAATTTGAGTTCGTAGTTCTGCACAAGAACCTTTTGCATAATAGAAGAACTTATTACCATCTTTATCTGTATCTCGTTCAAAACCTTCGGCAATATTGCTAGGAATAGATAAACTACACCGTGTTATCTGATCTTTAAAACCAAAATCTTTGCAATGACTAAGTTCTTTATAAACATCAACACAAAGCCGAGAAGATCTTTTCCATACATCCAAATTTTCAAATCGTATGTCTTTAGCCTTGAGTCTGCTCTTAAAAATACCCCTCACGTTTCTTCTGTTCCATAGAACCTGCTTGATCGTGATCAATCAATCGGCCTTGGCGTTCAGAGGTGGTGGTTAATAGCATTTCCTGAATAATTTCAGGCAAAGTAGTTGCAGTTGACTCAACTGCGCCAGTAAGAGGGTAGCAACCTAAAGTTCTAAAACGAACCATCTTCATTTCAACTTTTTCATTTTCACCAATAGGCATACGCTCATCATCGACCATAATTAACATGCCATCTTTGTTTACTACAGGGCGTTCTTTGGCGAAATATAGCGGTACGATGGGGATGCTTTCTAAATGGATATACTGCCAAATATCAAGCTCAGTCCAGTTAGATAATGGGAAAACCCGGATGCTTTCACCTTTGTCTAATTTACCGTTATAAATATTCCATAATTCCGGACGTTGGTTTTTTGGATCCCAACGGTGATTTTTATCTCTAAAAGAGTAAACCCGTTCTTTAGCACGAGATTTTTCTTCGTCTCTGCGTGCACCACCAAAAGCGGCATCAAATTGATATTTGTTTAAGGCTTGTTTTAATCCATCCGTTTTCATCACATCCGTATGTTTTTTACTGCCATGGGTAAAAGGCCCCATACCTTGCTCAACACCTTCTTGATTAATATGAATAATTAAATCCAGACCTAAATCCTCAACCATCTTGTCTCTAAATTCAATCATTTCTTTGAATTTCCAGGTGGTATCAACATGCATCATGGGGAAGGGGGGCTTTCCTGGGTAAAAAGCCTTCATGGTTAAATGCAGCATGACTGCTGAGTCTTTACCCACAGAATACAGCATAACTGGATTGTCAAATTCTGCCGCAACTTCTCTAATAATATGAATACTTTCAGCTTCAAGTTGTTTTAGATGAGTTAGATTATAGTCTGTCATTAATGGGGTGTTTGTAGGTGTAAAATATACATTTGACCTGGATATATTGCCGTCTCAGTTCAGGTTTTGCTAAACCGTGTATTTTAAAGGGAAATGGAGCTGATTGCTAGGGTAGTATTTAATATTGAGTAGTGTGATTTGCAGCAGGAATGTGGATATGTGTTTAAGAGAAGATAATTATTTCTGATTAATAACTGTGACGGATGGATAAATAAATAGACTGCTTTAATATTGAAACCTAACTCTTTATTTTGGGGTTATAGGCAATGTCGTTAAGTTAAGCTGATAACATAGGATGTGCTGACGACAGGAAGCGCATCAATTACTAAAGATGCGCTCGGCACACCGCTGCGCTGCTCCTCGGTATTTGCTCCATTATTCTACTACATGCCTTCCATGGCATTATGCGTTGCTCTACTACACACCATCCATGGTGTTATTCGTTCCTCAGCACATCCCATTTCAGTTTGCTTAACTAGAATTATAGGAGGATTTAAATGCCTCGATTATTTTATGATTAAAAAGAATAACTTATACCAGCATAGACATTATGGCTTTGGTACTCTATATCACCATAGTAAAATTGCGGGTCCGAAGTTCCAAAAAAGCGATATTTAAGACCCACAGTAAATTTGTTGTTTAATTTATAATCTACACCAGTACCAACATGATAGGCAAAAGCTGCAGCATCATCTGTAAAGGTATTGTTGTTTATGTTGCTAATAAAAACGCCAGCAATCCCTATACCAGCACCAATATAGGGAGTAAAAGGACTATTATTTTTAAAGTCAAAATATCCATTGGCTAAAAAAGCAACGCTTTGTACGTCACCAGAGACAGCATTAGAATTAATAGTATCTAAATCATTGTGCTGGTAGGCAATTTCACCTTCTACTCTGAAATTCTCATCCAGTTTATATCCTATTGCCATTCCTAAGGCTACACCCACGTCATACTTAACAATGTCAGCGTTGTTACCAAATGTTACGGTAGTAGAGTCTTCTGGTGCAGAGAATCCAAAGTTTCCACTTAAGTATAGGTTCTCATTACAATATGCGGTATTTGCAGTAAACAGTAATAGCCCTGAGACTAATGTTTTTGTAAATAGGTGTTTCATCTCTTCTCCAATGTTAAAATCTATAATTAACAATACGTTAATTGTATTGTTAATTAGTCTAGCTGATATTTGGAGGGTAATAAACCAGAGAATATGGAAAGTATTATGTTGGTCACAAAAAAGAAACAGTTAAGAAAATGATAAAATTTCTGATGCAGAATAAATTTCTTTTGGCGATAAACCAGCTGAAAAAACATTTACTATGCAAGCTAATTGATGAAATTCTATATTTCCAATAAATTAAAGTTTAATACAAATGAAAATAGCATTACTGGCAGGGACTCAATCGGGCTGTGGTAAAACCACGATTATGTTGGCTTTATTACAATATTTAAAACAACAGCAAAAGAATATTGTTTCTTTTAAAACTGGGCCTGATTTTCTTGACCCTATGTGGCATCAATTATTGACAGACCAGGTATCGTACAATTTAGATACCCGCATGGTAGGTTTGAATGAATCTAAAAAAATCATTAATAAACAACATCAACAAAATGATCTTGCCTTAATCGAAGGAGTAATGGGTTTGTTTGATGGACGTACAGGCGTAGGGCAAGATGGCTCCAGTGCCGACCTGGCAAAAGGTTTGAACTGCCCCGTTATTTTGGTGGTTAATGCTAAAGGCATGAGTGGCTCAATTGTGCCTTTAGTGAGTGGTTTTTGTGATTATGCCAATAAGATGGGGGTGAATATTTCTGGCATTATTGCTAACCAAGTAGGAAGTGCGCATCATGCCTCTTTATTAAAGAGTTTTTTAGCTGATTACCATATGCCACCTTTATTGGCATGGATGGAAAAAGAATCTGCGGTTTTAGCCGAGCGTCATTTAGGCCTGGTTGCGCCAGATCAAATAGATATACCTAATTTTTTAACTAAATTTCATGTGGATGATGACGCCTTATCTTTAGCTTTTATAGAATGGAGTGATATTAATCAAAACGCTTATCCCATTGAAAAAAAGTTATTGATCAATAAAAAAATAGCCATCGCCAAGGATGCAGCCTGTTGTTTTATTTATCAAGCTAATATTGACTGGTTACAAGATCAAGGTGCTAATGTTTGTTATTTTTCTGTTATCAAGGGTGAGGCAGTCCCCAGTGATGCAGATGCGCTGTGGCTACCAGGTGGTTATCCTGAGCTGTATGCACAACAATTATCCGTATCAAACAGTTGGGACTCAATCCGGCGATTTATAGAAGCAGATAAACCTGTGTTAGCAGAATGTGGTGGCAGTATGCTGCTGGGTAAGCAGTTAATTGATATTACAGGCACAGTCTGGGCTATGGCAGGTATTTTGCCGTACAGGTCAAAAATGCAGAAAAAATTGGCTTCTTTAGGCTATAGAGAAGAGGCTAGTGGGATAAGAGGACATGAGTTTCATTATTCAAGCAGAGAATGTGAGGAACAATTACCCTCCAGCTTTGAATGTTCGCGTGGTGACCAGGGAATACGCTATAAAAACTTACGTGCATCATATATCCACTGGTATTTTGCTAGTGCTCCAAAAGTAATCTCAGCTTGGTTGGCTTAAAGAGGGTATTATCGTTTATAATTAACGACAATGGCTTATAGCTTAAATTTAGCTTGTAAGAAAAGAAATTATGTTTAAAAAGGTGAGAAAATGACACAAATTACCCACGTTAATCAAAAATCCATCAGTCTTTCATCTCAATCTAAAAAAAGCCAGATACTAGCATCAGCATTGCTGGGTATTACTGTTTTAATGGCAGTAGGGTTTGCCCCCATAGAAGTGATTCATAACGCAACACATGACACACGCCATAGCACTGGTTTTCCTTGTCATTAATTAATATATTCAAGCAGGAGGGGCTTTAACCGCTATTTTTCTTGATTCGGTTGCGGCTAAAGCCCCCTCCTGCCTGTGAAGAGTAGATTAAGTCTGGTGGTAAATATACTCTGCTACTGGCTCCCCTTGTATTAAATGCTGTTCAATAATTCTATCTAGTTTTTCGCTAGTGACATCGTAATACCAAACTCCATCAGGCTGTATACATATCAAAGGCCCTGATTTACAAGTTCCAAAACAGGTGGCTCGTGTTTTTTTGACACGTAAATCCCCTTTATCCAGACTTGAGGCTTTTAGTTTTTCTTTAAGCTCGTCATAAAGGGCTTGTCCCTCCCCATTTTCAGTACATCTGTCACCAATACAAACTAAAATATGACGGTGATAATCCATCATTTTAGGTTTGATTACTTCAGTCATTTTCTTGCTCCTGTTATGGCTTTTGAGATCCTTTAATCCCCAATGCTTGCCAGCTTTGCTGATAAGCTTTTAAATGCTCAGGGTTTAGATCACCCTGTTGTTTGGTCAGTAATAAACGAAAAATCAGCTTGCCATGTTGATCAACAAAATGCACACCGTAAGATTTATTACCGCGATTGGCAAAATAAGCAGAATGCACTTTGCTCCAGTTGATATGTAAGTGAAAAGCTTCATTTTCAATACTGAGCCAATCAGCTTTTTGTTTAAAGTCCTCACCTTTCAAGAATAATTCAACCACAGCACCTGAGTCAGTACGAATAACCCCTCGTAAACGTCCCCAGTTTTTTGTGCTTTCTACCGCTTGTTGTAATTGATCGTCAGCAATTTTAATTGCTTGATGGCTATCAGTTGATTGATTGCAAGTTTGGGCAACAGCCGATAAAACATCCCCCAAAGAGACATTAAAGTAATCAGCTAGTTTCTCCCAGCCCAGATCTTTATGTTCAGTTAAATAAAGTTTTAAACAATTTTTCCAACCCTCCAGACCCATTGATAAAGAACGCCCAGCTTGCTCACCTTCTTTAGCTTCACCAGTTAAATTGTCATATTTATTAGCATAGCCCCTGGGTGTAATCATCAAACCTTGTTCAATATAGGTCGTTGAATTACCAATTAAAACCGTGGTTAACATGCCAATATCACAATCCGACATTTCATCTAAACGGACTAATTGAATAGCTTGTCT
>JAGLUC010000424.1 GCA_023134955.1 Methylococcales bacterium
GTAAACTTCATACGGGCTACTTTTTTATTACTGCGAAAACTTTTGGAACGATTAATATAATCATCATTTATTTAATGGCAACATATTCTCGTATTGGGAATATTTGTTTTTTTGCTATCTGATTATAGAATATGCGGCAGGTCAACTACCTTTAAACGGCAACAGCAATAATTTAATAATCCCGACTTGATCTTGCTTTCTGAACTGCGGTAAACCTATATCTAAAGTTGTTTGGGTTTTTTGGGGTTCAGCGCAGTAAGTTTTAAAAACTCTGTCCCATAGGGAAATAGAAAAACCATAATTGCTATCGGTTTCTGTTTGTACGGTGGAGTGATGGATGCGATGTACGTCTGGGGTGATTAAAACCCTGCGTAGGACTTTATCTACTTTTTCAGGCAGGTTGATGTTGCTGTGGTTAAAGGTTGCTGAACCATTCAGAATGATTTCAAATAGAATAACTGCAAAGGGGTTGGCTCCAATCAGGTAGATGATCATTACTTTATAAGCCATTGAAATAACAATTTCTAAAGGGTGAAAGCGCAGGGCTGAACTGGCATCAAGCTCTAAATCGGTGTGATGAATTTGATGTAATCGCCATAATAGCTTCCATTTATGTGACAGCACATGTTGGCAGTAAATGGCAAAATCAAGTAATAATAAGGTAACGATGACGACTAGCCAGTTAGGTAATGCAAACTGGTTTAATAATCCCCAGGATTGGTCAACGGCATTAACTGCACTTAGATAAGCAATGCCACCCACGGTAAAGCGCATTAACAGCATGTTAAAAACAGCCAGACCAAGATTAATCGGCCAGCGTTGTTGGCGGTTGATTTTTTGCTGTCTTCTGGGGCTAAAATATTCCCAGCTAATCATTAAGGTAAAAATACCGATAGCGGTGCTTAGACGAATCAGATCGAGCGTTTGCAAAATTGTCCTCCAGAATAAAGTGTGGCAAGTATTTCTGGTTTTTCGCCGAAAAAGTAGCGTAAACGTAAACTCCACATTAATAGAATTGTTTTAAATACACCAAATTGTTCCCAGCGACGACCTGAGCTAATGACTTTTTCTGTTAGATAAGTGGGAGGGTATTTCTGTTTAAGTAAATCACATAGGCTGATGTCTTCCATTAAGGCTATGTCTGGGTAACCACCAATTTCATTGAATAACCCTGCATTGACAAAGATGGCCTGATCACCCGTTGCTATGCCAGTTAAGCGTGAGCGTATATTGATAAATACAGAGATGACTTTTAACATGATGGGTTTACCACTTAGCCGAATATCAAATCGTCCCCAATGGCTGCCTGGTGGGATTAAGTCGGGAGCATCATCGGGCAAAAAAGTATCGGCATGTAAAAAGATCAAAATTTCGCCGCTTGCCTGCTTTGCACCTGCATTCATTTGTTTGGCGCGACCTTTGTCAGATAAAATGACTTTATCCGCTAATACTTGAGCTATTTCAACGGTATCATCATGGCTACCGCCATCGACAACGATTAGCTCGCATTGGTCTCTAATAAGTTGTAAATCCAATAAACAGGGGTGGATGTTATCTGTTTCATTTAGGGTAGGGATGATGATAGAAAATTTCATAATAAAGGTTGGAATAGGTCAGTAAGAATTTCTGATGTTAACTTAGGAGACAATTCTTTATTTTTCTCATCATAAATACTGTTAGCCAGTGCTCGTTTTTTCTCTTGCATGGCTAAAATCTTTTCTTCAACCGTGTTTTCTGTGATCAGCTTATACACAAAAACAGGTTTATCTTGTCCAATTCGGTGCGCTCTATCGGCTGCCTGGCTTTCTACTGCTGGGTTCCACCAAGGATCATAAATAATAACGGTATCGGCTTCGGTCAAATTTAAACCCACACCACCTGCTTTTAAGCTGATAAGAAAAACATTTACCTTACCGCTTTTAAATTGTTCTATAGCTTCATCACGCTTTTTGGTTTGTCCGGTTAATTTACTGTACTCAATATTTAAGGCTTTAAGCTCGGTTTCTATCAATGCAATCATGCGGGTGAATTGCGAGAACACTAAAATACGGCGACCTTCTTCTAATTGTTCTGGCAGCATTTCCATTAACAAATCAAGCTTGGCTGATTCTGTGATTTTTTGTGCCTGTTTTAAAGATAAGGTGCGTGGGTCGCAGCAGGTTTGGCGTAGTTTTAACAGTGCATCCAAAATGGTGATATGGCTTCTTGCTAAACCTTTGTCTGCAATGGCATCACGGACTTTTTTCTCCATTGTTATACGAATGCTTTCATAAAGCGTGGCTTGCTTATCATATAAAGGTACAGATCGAATAATCTCAGTTTTAGCGGGTAATTCGGTGGCAACTTCTTGTTTGGTTCGCCGTAACATAAACGGCTTTAGGCGTTTGGATAAGCGTTCTCGCTGCTGTTGATCATTATGTGTTTCTATTGGGGTGCGATAGAGTTTTTTAAATGATGCGCTATCAGCTAAAAATCCAGGCATAAGAAAATCAAATTGCGCCCATAATTCACCCAAATGATTTTCCATGGGTGTACCCGTTAAACATAAGCGGTGACTGGTTTTTATTTCTCTGACAGTGCGTGCAGCTTGAGAACGTGGGTTTTTAATTAACTGTGCTTCATCAAGTACTAAATAATGATATTTCAAAGCGACTAGCGTGTCTTTATCTCTGGGCAGTAAGGGGTAAGTGGTTAAAACCAGGTCGTAATCTTTAATTTTATCAAAGTGTTGTTTGCGTTCTGAACCTTGCAGTGTCAGCACTTTTAAATCGGGGGTAAAACGGGCTGCCTCTCTACGCCAATTGCTCATTAAGCTGGTGGGGGCAATAATCAGACAAGGATTAGTCATTCTGCCTGATTCTTTTTCGACCAATAAATGCGCTAAGGTTTGCACGGTTTTACCCAAACCCATGTCATCTGCCAGAATGCCAGAAAAGTTGTATTCACGTAAAAATTGTAACCAGTTAAGCCCTAACTGTTGATAATCTCTTAAACTAGCATCAAGCCCTTTAGGAGCAGGGCAGTTTTGTATGCCTTTAAAGTTTTTTAATTTTTTTGCTGTTTCTCTTAATGTTTCTCCTCCATTTAAGCTAAATACACCATAACTATGAGCATCTAAATCAGCTAGTGCAGCCACATTAAAGCGAGATAGGGTTAGTCCGCCTTTATCATTTAATGTGCTGCTGTCAAACAGTGCGTAGACAATTTCAAGAAAAGGTTTGAGTTTGCTTGATGGAATATTAACGTAATTATGGGCCTCAAGAGGAATGTTCAGGTTTTCTGGTAGCTCATCCAATGCATGTTCTTCCAGCACAGGCATGATTAAAGGTAGCAAAGGCATGGGCTGACCATTAATATTGATCTTGAAATTCATTTCAAACCAATCGTTACCAGACTCTTCAATATCCGCCTGCCAGTCTTCAGCCTGTTGAAAATTGAGTTTAAAATTATCTTCAGTTTCAATTACCCAGCCTTGTTGTTCAAGTAACGGAAGACTGTCCTGTATAAATTCAGCCCAGCGATTAGCACTCTCTACAATGGATTGACTGGCTGGACTAATGAAGGTGAGTTGTTTGTTATTTATTAACTCAGTAGCTAAAAAGCCATAGTCCAGCAGTTGTTTTATGGTTATAAACTCTGCATCTATATCTCTCTGAACATGAAAAAAGCCATCATCTGTCTTAACAACAGTAAAAGGTTCTGGCGTGTAAGCTGGAGTGGTTATCTGATGATAGATAAAATTTAATTTGATAAAGTGGCTGTATTGATTGTCATTTATTTGCGCACCAAATAAAGTGATTTTAGGGATGGGTGATGTAGCTGAAAGCTCAGTTAACTCAATTTCTTTAGGTGCAGGTAAGGGAATAGATGGATATTCTAATGTTAATCTTTGGCTAAACTCATCCACATATTTTGACGGTATATCAGGGATAGAGAATATTTTTTTCAATTGTTTGTGGCTGGTCTTTAAATCGCTAATTGTGCCAAGTCTATTTTGATCAGGGTCAATATATAAGGGTGGATCAGTCAGGATTAAAGCGGCACTAGGGTCTATCGCCCAGTTGAGTTTATAGTCTTTATTTTTTTGTTGTTGCCAAAAAAAATTGAGGGTGCGTTCATCACCTGGTTGAATGGGCGGTGTCTGGTGTGATTGCCAAAATAAGCGACCTGTTTCCACTATTTTAGATAAAGCAATAAAGCCTGCACTTCCTTCAATAATAGGCTGGTCTTGGTTAGTGGTTTCTAAGCTGTAGAGTAAGCGAGAAATTTCTTCATCAATCGCTTGAATATAATCTGAATAGCTAAAGCTATAACGTAAATTGTTTAAACTGGTTCTTCGTCCTTTATTCAAACCACCTTTTTTACCTTCTTTGGTAATAAAAAATGCTAAAGTAAATACATGTTGTTCTTGGGTTGGTTCTAAAATGTAAGTGATAAATTCTTTGTTGGGAATAACTACATCAGGTACATCATCAAAATCATTCAGCCAGTCTAAACAAGAGGGAGTGGCAGGCTGAGAAAGACCCGTAGTTAACTCCATATATCTCAAACAAGCAGCAGCAACATGTTTGCAATTAAAAGACATAGGGCAGGTGCAATCCCCATCAACAATGACAGCAGTGTAATCATTCTTCCAGTCGATTTTTATTTTTTGATCATAATACTTATTACCACTTCCCATAGTGGATGAGTTAATAATGATATAAAAAGGCTGTTCAACTTGAATATCCAAGCTTAGAACATGCCCATCTGTGTAATATTTTTTACCGCGCAAGAAATAAGCATCACCACAGGCATGGCGAATATCAGCAGGGACAATTCTTTTTTTGTTAAGCATTTAGGTTGGATGGAATAGGTGTTTTTAGCTTTGGATTTATTAAGATGATTTTATCGTGTTATGGATAAAAAATCTTGTTGAAAAGCTGTTGATTTTGTTTGTTAATGGACATGGAAATTTAGGTTATTTGTTTCAAAGGGCTCTGACCCCTTTTTAATAGTGCGTCCAAAGTCTAAGTACTTTGATAATACGTTCGTCTTCATATACTTGATAAACAAGCCTATGTTGAATATTAATTCTTCTTGAATAAGCCCCAATCAAATCACCCACTAATTTTTCATACGGTGGTGGGTTTTGATATGGATTTTCTTTGATTATATTTAGGGTTGCCTGAGCTTTTGCTTTTAAACTAGAAGCAGAAAGTTTTTTAGCATCTTTTTGTGCTTGCTTAGTATATATTAGCTCCCATCTCACCAATCAAGCTCCTTAGAGCATGATTCAATGCTTTCTTTAAGTCCATTTTTTATGGACTCTCTCATATTAGGTACAGAGAGTAAATATAATGTCTCCGAAATAGCATTCCAATCTTCTTCAGAAACTAAAATAGCATTACTTCTCTTTCCTTTTATTGTAATTGGCTGATGATTGATTGCGGTTTCATCAATCAGGCTATAAAGCTTAGAGCGTGCTTCTGTTACATTAATAATAGTCATATTTTTACCTCCACGATAAAAATACGTTATATCGTACGTCAAGTCAAATGGTATTTAAAACATAATGCAAAGTTCACAAGTTCGTCTGGTGGAACTTTTAGTTATAAAACTTACGGCAAGAATCGGATTTTCTTTCCGCTATCAATTTAAAGGAATATCAAGTTGACTGAGCCTTTGATTTTTTCTTTAAATTGTCATTATTTCATGAGTCCTTGGTTTTTGGGAGGCGTTTGAAATCATCAACAACTCGAACAGAATTAGGAGGGATACTTGACCATTTCCACAAAACTAAATTGAGACTTTGTTCTGTGCAACCAGGCGCAAAACTTCGACACTTGATACCAGAAATACCCAAAGACTGTAATCGACTGACTAACCTCCATGTTGGAGGCTCTTGTTTTAATGAAGCTAAGCCTTCCCAAGCACAAGCTAATTCAGTTGAGGTAAAATCAAGAAAACTCAGGGTGTTGGGATCATTCAAATCAACAATATTGGTACAGTCTACTTCGTATGCAACGAGAGTCATGGGTTGTGCTTTGAAAGGAAAGCCTTGTTGAGCCTCCATCCATGCTGTCGTTAAATCTAGTGAAGTGTATAAGGCCGAGGTTTTGGGAGGATTGAAGCGTCCTCCATACCTTTTGGATCCTTTACCTGAAAGTGGATCAAATGCCCACATGGGGTGATGTGCTCTATAGACAGTACCGATAAATCGAAATACTGGGATGCTCAAGCGTAGCCACTGTCAGCAATGCGAGAAAGATAGTCTTTAACTGCTTTCGCTCGTCCTTCCTTAACTAAATCTTCGGCTGTTTTATCACCAAAAGAATGTAGTGGCTGAGAACGAAACCATGCAAAAGCTCGACCAACACTACCTGACCATTCAGTTACACGGTTAATAATTTCCACCGTATCTCGTAACCTAGCTTGTGTTGCTTTGCTTTTGAGTCTTACTACTTTAGAAACAGAGTCTTTGGATAATCCCGTAACTTCAGCAAGGTCACTTTTAGTGATATGTAATTCTTTAGCTAGTGCGCCTGATGCAACTAGCCCATCATTGCCAATAACTGTATGTAAAAAATCAATACTCATCATTATTGCCCCATTTTATTTACATTATTTGGGGCGATTATAAGGGCTTTTTTTAGCACTTACAATGTAAATTTACCCGATTAAAATTCAAAAGAGCCAAAAAATTATTTGTAAGTTAGTTCTTGATAAAGCATGGTGGGCTCCCTTTAGGGTATTTCAAAGGGTCAGATACTGTCTTAAAAATCAAACCTTATATTTGACATAAAGAAAAGCCAAAAGGGTTGAACTTGATTGAAATATTCAGTTTGTTTCTAATGGTCTGCTGTGGGTCGATAGTGAGCATTCAACACAAAAAATGCTAAAGATTGTTTCTACAGATTTGAATTATTTTCTCTCGGCAACTGTTGCGTATTCTATAGTGAATAAGAAACCTAACTCAAAAGAAAGTTTTTCACTGTCTACATTGCGTCTACATTTATACTAAGCAATAAAAAAGGCCTGTAACGAAAACGCTACAAGCCTTTAAAATATGGAGCTGATGATAGGAGTCGAACCTACGACCGGTTGATTACAAATCAACTGCTCTACCAACTGAGCTACATCAGCAATGTTCAGCAGGATATTATACAATTATATTTTAATCTGTCTAGTCCTTTTCCCTAATTTTTTTGCCTGGATGGACGTTTTATTTTCCTGTTTTTGATAGGCGTTGTATATTTTGTTTTAAAGTTCCTTGTCTTGTCGTTTTTTGAATCTATAGTGCCTTTAGGCTGAAATGAAGGGATTAAATGTTTTTTTCCATTGCCTATTAAATCAGCACGTCCCATTTTTTTTAAAGCTTCACGTAATAATGGCCAGTTCTTTGGATCGTGGTAGCGCAAGAAGGCTTTATGTAGTCTTCTTTGTTTAATGCTTTTAGGGACGACCATATCATTTGCTTTGCGAGTTACTTTTTGCAAGGTATCTTTACCTGAATGGTACATGGCAGTAGATATTGACATGGGGGAGGGTAGATAGGCTTGTACTTGGTCTGCTCTAAAGCCATTGCTTTTTAACCAGATAGCTAAATTTAGCATGTCTGTATCTTTAGTGCCGGGGTGGGCGGCAATAAAGTAGGGGATTAGGTATTGTTCTTTGCCTACTTCTTTTGAGAATTTTTCAAACATTTGTTTGAAGCGGTCGTAAGTTCCAATCCCCGGTTTCATCATTTTTGATAATGGACTTGATTCGGTATGTTCTGGGGCTATTTTTAAGTAGCCTCCGACATGGTGCTGGACTAATTCTTTAACATATTCAGGGGATTCAACAGCTAAATCATAACGCAGCCCTGACGCTATAAATATTTTTTTAATCCCTGGGATTTTTCTAGCTCTTCGATACAATTTAATTAAAGAGGAATGATTAGTATCTAAATTGTGACAAATTCCAGGAAAAACACAGGACAGTTTGCGACAAGACTCCTCAATTTTTTTATCTTTACAGGCAAGGCGATACATATTGGC
>JAGLUC010000425.1 GCA_023134955.1 Methylococcales bacterium
TCCCGCTTAGCTCCACCAAATAGCTATAAAGTTATAGTTAGAACGAAGTAGAAGTTCTAATGCAGTAAAGAAGTAAAAGGCTTGCCACAGCCTATAAGTAAATCGAAGGTTTCAGCGTCCCCTTCGTCTAGTGGCCTAGGACACCGCCCTTTCACGGCGGTAACAGGGGTTCGAGTCCCCTAGGGGACGCCACTATTCTAAAAGGCTTAGCAGAAATGCTAGGCCTTTTTTTATTTAATTTCAAAATATGTCTAACATTTGTCTAATATACGTCCCTGGATTTCATTGGATATTGATAGAATGGAATATATGAGCTCTATATTTCAAATATTAATTTAATTCTCTACGCTATTTCTTTTATAGAAAAAGCAAGTGGTAATGATTTATAAATTTACTCGTAAAGAACTATATGAAAAGGTTTGGTTGGAGTTTGTTTGCATATGTCATTTTGTGTGACCGTATCCATCCAGATTTTGCCTAAAGTGTAGGAGCACACAATTCATCGTATGGGCCTTAATTACTTAATTCTCTAGTGTAAAAAGATGTATGTTAGTTACTTTCGATTTTCTTGTTCCGAATAAAAACGACTGCTGTTTGCCGTTTTAACTTACTTCATGTGTATAATTAGAAAATCATTGGTGTTATCTTCACATACAGTAATAACTGGCACATCAGTCCCACATTTTTCACCTACAAACCAATACTCCTGAAGGCAATTTATCTCATCATTCCTCAGCCATGTTAGAACCGGCCAAACATAACTCCAGCAGTGAATGTTGCACCGCTTAGATCACTATCGCTCAGTGTTGCATGATCACTACCATTTACCAGACGATAAGAGGCACTAAAAACTAGCTCAGCATAGTCAGTAATATTGATATTGAGATTGGCGCCAGGCTCTACAATAAATAATGTATCGTTTGCATTACTTGTATTGTTATTTGAGCGGTAATTTTTGTTTAAATCACCGGCTCCAATAAGAATATCTGCAGAAAAATGAACCAATTTTGTAGGATTAAACTTCATACCAGCCCAAACTCCTCCATAACCCAGTTCTACACCATGGTCACCAATTTCCCGAGCGGGTCCATAACCAGCGCCGCCGAGGTAAAACTGATGATTCACTAGCCATGCACCACGACCACCGACCATATAGTTAATATCACCGTCGATTTGGGTGATCTTTACCGCCGGGCCACCAAATCCACCGTGTATAACATCACCTTTAATTAAACTTTCTCGTTCAGCTGCGTTGACGCTCATTACCATCAATAGAGTGACAAACAATAATAATTTGGTTTTCATTTTTCATCTCCTTATTTTTTCTTTCTTATACAGTAAGTATAGGTAAAGTAGAAAATTATTCGAATAAATTTTAAATTTAAAATATGAGAAAAGAAAATGATTTCCACCAATCAAGCACGTTTTTAATAAATTTTACGAGTGCTTATAATCTACTATCGAAAATTATATTGTAGTTGGCATCCTTTACTAAGTTGCTTGGAAATGTAAAAGAATTTTTTTGAATTATTCAGATAAATTGTGATGGGCTATACTTTTAGTGGAGGGCAAAAAAATTTTGGAGTTCGCTTATGAAAGCGATTATGTACACAGAATATGGACTACCGGATGTTCTTCATCTCGAAGAGGTAGATAAACCAACACCTAAAGACAATGAAGTTCTAATAAAGGTGAAAGCATCATCCGTAAATGACTGGGACTGGGGATTGCTAAGAGCCAAACCATTTGTGAATCGCCTGAGTAATGGATTATTTAAGCCTAAAAAAATTCAGATACTAGGAGCTGATGTAGCAGGACAGGTAGAATCTGTTGGCGTAAAAGTTAAACAGTTTAAACCCGGAGATGAGGTGTTCGGTGATCTATGCCAGTGTGGTTTTGGGTGTTTTGCCGAGTATGTATGTGCACCTGAAAATGCATTAACACTAAAACCCGGGTCTATGTCTTTTGAGCAAGCAGCGGCAGTCCCTCAAGCAGGATTGCTTGCTCTGCGAGGTCTTCGTAAAGGGAAAATCCGACAGGGACAAAAGGTTTTGATTAATGGTGCATCGGGTGGTGCAGGTTCGTTTGCGGTGCAGATGGCTAAATCGTTTGGCGCTGAAGTAACGGGCGTGTGTCGTACAGGGAAATTAGAATTTGTGAAATCGTTAGGAGCCGATAAAGTCATTGATTTTCAGCAAGAAGATTTTACTAAAAATGGTCAGTTCTATGACCTTATTCTGGATATGATGGCGTTTCATTCGATTTTCGATTACAAGTGCGTTTTAAGCCCTAAGGGTGTGTATATTGCTGAGGGTGGTTCCATGCCTCGAATTTTTCAAGTGTTAATGCTAGGGCCATTGATTTCAATTATTGAAGGTAAAAAAATGAGCCTCCTGATACACAAACCAAACAAAAATTTGGCTGAAGTAATTGCTCTTATTGAGGCGGGTAAAATCATACCCGCCATCGATAAATGTTACCCATTGAGTGAGGCTGCTAAGGCTATGAGATATTTTGGGGAAGGGCACAAAAAAGGAAAAATCGTTATAACGATGGAAGGTTAATTATGAAAGCAATTATCAGTACAAAATATGGGTCACCTGATGTTCTTGAATTAAAAGAGGTAGAAAAACCGATTCCCCAAGATAATGAAGTGCTGGTAAGAGTTGTTGCGACAACTGTTAACCGAACAGACTGCGCCACACTCAGAGCGAAGCCATTTTTTATGAGAATTGTCACAGGCATATTCAAACCAAAAAAATCGATTCTTGGCAGTGAGTTTTCTGGAAAAATTGAGGCTGTTGGCGAGTATGTATCGTCTTTTAAAGTCGGCGATAGAGTTTTTGGCATCAATGAAGACAGTTTCGGGTCTCACGCCCAATACCTGACGATATTAGAAAATGAAGCGCTGACAACGATACCAGAAAATATACGTTATGAGCAGGCTGCAGCAAGCACTGAAGGTGTGTTTTACGCGTATAATTTTATCAATAAGGTGGATATTAAAAAAGGGAAAAAAGTTCTCGTTAATGGTGCAACAGGTGCTATTGGATCAGCAGCAGTTCAATTATTAAAATATTTTGGTGCGAATGTTACGGCTGTTTGCGGTACGGAAAATATAGAATTAGTCAAATCACTAGGCGCAAATAATGTTATTGACTACAAGAAGGTGGATTTTACCAAAGCTGGGAAACAATATAACTACATTTTTGACACGGTAGGAAAAAGTTCGTTTTTTAAATGTAAACATATTCTTGAACCAGGCGGGGCTTATATTTCATCAGACTTAGGTTATATGGCCCAGAATATTTTCTTACCTCTTATAACACCGATGTTAAAATCAATGATCGGAAATAAAAAAGTTGTATTTCCAACGCCTACCGATTGCAAAGGAAGTTTACTTCTTATCAAAAAACTCATAGAGGAAGGAAAATTCCAGACAGTGATAGATAGAGAATATCCGTTAGAACAAATTGTTGATGCATATCGATATGTCGAGAAAGGACACAAAAAGGGAAATGTCGTTATCACTATGGGGTAAAACAGCAAGTCTTAACAAAACGGAAGAAATGAGATGACAAGCAGTATTACCAAATTGTCACTACTTTTTTATACAAGAATTGCGAGATTCCTGAATTTAATTGTAGTGGT
>JAGLUC010000426.1 GCA_023134955.1 Methylococcales bacterium
TAAGGGGCGAGAGCAGGACGCGGTAGCTTTGAATTTGAACATTTCAAATACAATTTATTTCGCCCCTGACTTAATCAGAGGCTCCTTAAAACAATCTGTAAAATGACTATCTTACTTAAAAATACTTATCAATCCAGTGAAACTCTTGTAAAATTATGCTGTCTCTTGTAGATACTTAATTATATAAAGGAAAACACAATGAGTTTAAACACCGTTACTTCTCGCCCAGAAACCAGTATTTTAGCAAGCAATAAAATGCTAAGAAACACCTATATGTTATTATCAATGACATTGATTTTTAGTGCAGCAGTTGCTGGTCTGGCAATGGCTTTTAACCTGCCTCATCCAGGTATGATAATCACTCTAGTTGGCTATTTTGGTCTGCTTTTTCTAACCAGTAAATTTAGCAATAGTGCTTTAGGATTAGTCTTTGTTTTTGCTTTAACTGGATTTATGGGACTAACCTTAGGCCCCATTCTAAATATGTACCTTAATGCCTTTGGCAATGGTCATGAATTGATTATGACTGCATTGGGTGGAACAGGCGTTATTTTTATTGGCCTATCTGGATACGCATTAACTACTCGCAAAGATTTTAGTTTTCTTGGTGGTTTTTTAATGGTTGGCATTTTAGTCGCATTCTTAGCTGGTATTGGTGCAATATTCTTCTCAATCCCCGCTTTATCATTAGCTGTATCAGCCATGTTCATTTTATTAATGTCTGCCATGATTTTATATCAAACCAGCGCAATGATTCATGGTGGAGAGACTAATTATATTATGGCAACTGTGACACTCTATATATCAATCTACAATTTATTCTTAAGCTTATTGCAACTATTAGCTGCATTTAGCGGTGATGATTAATTCTATGCTAAAAAACCCGATGCATCTTGTCATCGGGTTTTTACTGTTGTTTTCTGTCACTGCCTGTCAGTTTCAGAAAACACCCGTAGAAACAACACTCGCTTTCTGGTCTGCAATTGCAGAGCATGATATAGAGCTTGCTAAAGATTATTGTAGCGCATCTTCTCTGCAACAACTATCCTCCGCTCGCCCCACAGATTTTAAAAGTATTGTTTTTAATGATGGTAAAATTGTTATCAATGGCAATCAAGCATCTGTTGAAGCTGACATCATTTATTCCGATAATAGAAAATCATCATTCACGACTTTTCTAGTGAAAGAGAATGAACAATGGAAAGTAGATTACGCACGCTCTTCTGCTTATTTTTCAGGTTCGAAATTGTTTAATAATATTTTTAAAAGCTTGTCAGATATTGGTGAAAGCTTTAATGAGCAATTGGAACAACAAGTTCCATTAATTGAAAAAGAAGTTGAGCAGTTTGGTGAAGAACTTAAACAACAAATACCTTTAATTGAAAAAAAGGTGGAACAGTTTGGGGAAAAGCTAAAGCAACAAATAGACGATTTAGGTAATGAGCTTAAAAAGTCTTATCCTCAAAACCAACAACCCTCATCTCCTGATAAATCAATTTAATAGAACATGGCTATTAACAAACCACAGGTTTAAGAAAAACTGGCTTATGAGCGATGCAAACTCTTAATAATCGATTAGGGATTTGCTCTTCCCAAAATCGTCGATTAAGTCGATAACAAAATTCATCCAAGTACTCCTGTAC
>JAGLUC010000427.1 GCA_023134955.1 Methylococcales bacterium
CTAAAAAACCATCTAAATAAATTAGTTTAAAATCATGAGTTGCATTTATTGATTCAGGACCAGTTGTTGCTGTTTCATTAGAGACTTCTTTTGATGTAAAGCTCACGATTAAAGGCTTTTGACTATGCTTTAAAAAAGAATTAAGCAATCTTCGTTGATATGGTACTAAGTTTTCAACTTCGTCAATATATACATAAAATGATGCACTTTCTAATCCTGATATTTGTTGTATATCTTTAATCAATGATTCTAAAAATGATTTTCCTGGTGTCAAGAATGGTTTATCAAAAACTGAAATATTGGATACCCAAGAGGAAAACTTGCGACGGCATGATTCTAAAAAAGACTCAACTTCAGTCAATTTATTAGGGAAACCTGGATGAAAGTCAGAAAGTGATGGAAGTATATTTTTCTCAAAATCACTTTTAGAAAAACCTTCATATGAACTGTTTGCGATTACCTCTAATGATCGAATTATTTCTATTGATATCACTAGAGAAAAATATGATTCAAAAATAGAAGTCCAGTCAAATTCATCTAAACCTCGATAATTGAGTGAGTTACAGAATTGTGTATCAACCCTCCAGTAAATTCCGACATGGGAAACCTCATCACTTGGCATTTCAACTCTATTTTTTGAAAATGCAGTGTGATAGTCAAGATACTTAAGCAGCATTGTTTTTCCACATCCACGCTTTCCAACAATATAACTCGATTTAGTAGCTCTTTTTAAATTAAGCTTATGAAAATAAGGGGGGATATAAAACTCTCCCCAAACATCAGCATCATGCTCTTCAGCACGAGTTTTATTGAGAATATCTGTTTCTGAAATATTCATATTAACTCCTTGGTATAAGAGGTTCCCAGGTTGCGGATTCATCCCATAATAGGCTTAGAGTATTGTCAGGTATACCGTGCTCAAAGGCAATTAAACATCCCAAATTACCATAACCATACAGATCACTGTTTATATCAAATTTCGCCTTATTTTTTACAATATGATTATAAGTTTCTTGAGGAGTTTGTTCAGCATATTGCCATATTTCATCATCAACCCAATCATCTGATAATGAAACGAAACACTCTTTAGACGTTATTTTTTCACCATAAAATACGGGTATATTTGGGTGAGTTTTTTTTATGAAATTTATAGCATCTTCATGTGCTAGACCAACAACAATGGCCGATTGTTCAGATGATGTCATAAAATCCCCATGCTCATTTAGGAAGTCGTTAACCTGCTTTCCGGTATAAATTGCATCATCAACTAAAAAATATCTTTCATTATGTTGAAGACTTTTATTTTTAAAATCTATTGGATATGCAAGCTGCGAACTATTAATTGAGAAGTTGTTTTTTAGCATTCTGGATATTATTTCTCCACTTTTACCTGGAACTGAATAATCAAATTGTGTCGGACCAAAAAAGAATTTAAAGCCTTCTACCTTATTTGATAGCAAATCTTTCCAATCAACAACTTGCCCAAAACCTTGGTTTTCTGTAATTTGACTTAACGCAGCATACTTCAAAGCTTGTTTTATTGAAGATTTTAATTGATCATTTGTTCTATATATTAAATATCTTAATATAAGTAACGCTAAAAGCTCTTCAGGCCCATCATCAAATTGCTTTATCCATTTTTTTACTTGTTCATATGTTAGTGGGCGACGAACATTTTTGTTACAGAGGGATCGAATTGTTTTTTTTAGACTTATACTATCTTTATTTACTTGATTAGAACATTGCATTGTTAAGTCCATTTGTATATTTGTTTAAACAACCTACGACATTTATTCCATATATTTAAAATTTAAGTTCAAGTAATGATTTTGGCGTGATAAATTTTGCACCTACACCATGAGAAATTGCTTCAAGGGCAATACCCCCAGAAGAACTTGTTAAAAATGAAAAAACTTCTAACCTATATTTAGGTTGAACTCTAAGAACTAAAATACAATCAGTTATTGCTACTTTTTTTGTATCTACCAAGCATATTTTTTTATTAAAATTTCTTCCTACTCGAGCAATCAATATATCACCAGGAATAGCTATTACACCTTGTATATTTTTTTGCATTTCTAAAGTTAACTTATAATTCGCAGGCACATATCGCTTGTTAGTAAGAAAGTCAGTTGTATGAAAAATAGGAAAGTTATTTGATTTCCTCTCTGAAGAGATATATGTTCCACGAAACACTTCAAGAGCTACATCTCCAATTGATCTTTTTTTTTGTTGTCCAATTTTATGGGATTGAACTAAATAAGAATAATCAATTCTTTTTATCGCACTTTCTGTCGAAATCTGAAGTTGGGGGGATAAGTTTCCACTTTCTTCTAGACGTTGAATGGTAATAAAATCAGAATCAGGTATGTCTTTAGTGATAACTACTATATATGCTTTAGCATCAGTTTTTTTGAAAATTCTTCGAGGTAATTCAATAACTTTTGAAACTCGGTGGTTTGTACATAAGGTTTTACGAAATGATTGATATTTCTCGCCTGTTATTATCCCATCAGGCAAAATTAGACCAAGACTCCCACCTTTTTTTAATAACCTAAGGTTTTGGGCAATAAAAAGCATATCAGCAGGTATATCTTGTTTTTTTTGAAATACATGACTTAAATTAGCTTCTTCAAGAATTTCAAAAAACTGCTTATTCCATTTTGGCCTTATGTATGGAGGGTTACATAAAGCTAAGTCAGCCTGCCCCCATTTAATACCAAGTCGTTCAGCTAAATTCAGGTTGAGAGAGTTTTCTGTATAGTGAAAAATTTGACTATTGTTGGGGTTATTAAAAGAAAATGGTGATGAATTTTTTTCTATATCAACTGTAATAAAAGTTGAATCAGACCACTTTCTCACTGCTTCTTCAATTAAAGCCCCTTTCCCTACGCAAAGATCAATTACTGTACTAGGCGGTTCGATATCTATACTGTTAACTAATAATGAGCCAACTATAGGATCTGTATAATAACGACCCAATGGATCCGCATTTTTTGAATTATTTGTAAGAATCATTCTTCACTAGAATTATGTCTAAGGCCTTAGGAAAATAAGTAATAATTTAAAATCATATTAACTAAGATACTAGTTCAATCTACACTTTATACAACTCTAAATCTCTAGTACCACTCATCAATTCTCCCTCATTCTATCCATAAGCTTATCTAAAGCCTGTTTCAAACATGACCTAACCATGACCTAAGATATTTTAGACATAAAAAAAGGGCTGTAGATTTCTCTACAGCCCTTTCTATATTTGGCTCCCCCGGACGGGCTCGAACCGCCGACCTAGTGATTAACAGTCACCCGCTCTACCAACTGAGCTACAGGGGATTAATTCTTATTATAAACATGGCGCGCCCGGAGAGATTCGAACTCCCGACCGCTCGGTTCGTAGCCGAGTACTCTATCCAGCTGAGCTACGGGCGCCTTGTTTATCTTTTCCATTCTACGTTCTTATATATTTTTTGTCAAAATATTTTTAACGCTTTAAAAATTTGGCGGAGAGTGAGGGATTCGAACCCTCGATGGGAGTTAAAGCCCATACTCCCTTAGCAGGGGAGCG
>JAGLUC010000428.1 GCA_023134955.1 Methylococcales bacterium
CTTTTTCATTACTGTGAATACTTTTAGAACGATTAATATGAACCAAACTAAAAATTTTGTTGTAAATAGTCAGTTACTGGTTGCTAGTGGAAAAAGCACACGTTTAGCGGCAATAGCTAAAAAAGAAAATAGAGTAACTAGTCAGTCAAATTTAAATAATAAACCTCAGCAATCATTTGTTAAAGGTTTAAACCAGCAGAGCAAAGAAGCATTGCAGCAAGCTAATAACGTCATAGAAGCAAGATTAGCCGATATTCTAAAGAGTTATCCTGCGGGAAAGAAAAATACACTTTTTAAAATAAAGTATGGAGTTGCTTTAGAGACTATCAATGTAATGACTGTTAAAGCGGTATTTTTACTTTTAAATATTGAGTCAGTTGATATTAGAAAATTCAGCTTAATTGAAAATTTAACGAGTAAAGGTGAAGTGGTTGAGAGACTTTAAGAGTGGCGGTTATTTCCATTATAGTTTAACCATGCTTCATAATACGAGCCTTATCACGTTGCCAATCTCTATCTTTAGACACGGCGCGTTTATCATGCTGTTTTTTACCTTTAGCCAAACCAATTTTAAGTTTTGCTCGTCCTTTTATCCAATACATAGACAGTGGAACAATGGTATAGCCCTTACGTTCAACGCCACCGATTAATTTGTTAAGCTCTCGTCTGTGTAATAATAATTTTTTTCGGCGAACGGTGTCAGGGACGATGTGAGTAGATGCGGATAACAAAGGTGATATATGAGCACCTAATAACCATGCTTCACCTTTATGAATAACAATATGGCTTTCTTTAAGTTGAATCCTGCCCTCTCTCAAACTTTTGACTTCCCAACCCTCCAGAACAAGCCCTGCTTCAAATTGCTCTTCAATAAAATATTCATGAGTTGCATAGCGATTGTTGGCAATGGTGTTATCGTTATGCTTGTTTTTCTTTTTGGATTTTTTACCAGCCATAGTACTGAAAGTGGTTTTTTAAACTGACGGGAAGGAATTATTTTGGTATTTTACTTGATTCGTAGATAATGGTTGTAACTATTTAGTTTTAGGGGCTAGGCATAAACATGGCAAATACAAAATCAATACATGGTGAATGGTCATCACGATTCGCTTATATTTTGGCAGCAACGGGATCAGCCGTTGGCTTAGGTAATATTTGGAAATTTCCCTATATTACTGGAGAAAATGGAGGAGGCGCTTTTGTTCTTGTGTATTTAGGCTGTGTGCTTGCCATAGGAATACCTATTATGATTGCTGAAACCATGATGGGCAGAAGAGGGCGACAAAGTCCCATTAATACGCTTTCAACATTATCTATAGAAGCAGGTGCTGATAAAAACTGGCATTATCTAGGCTGGATGGGTGTCATTGCGGGCATGTTAATTTTATCTTATTACAGTGTTATTGCTGGCTGGGCGAGTGCTTATGTCATTAAGGCTTTTTTTGGTGGATTTTCTTCTGACGCGCTTGAGGTAAAAGCTGTTTTTGATGAGTTAATAGCAAGTCCGAAACAATTGGTATTTTGGCATACTGCATTTATGATTGTGACTATGAGCGTAGTTATGCGAGGTGTAAATGGTGGATTAGAAAAAGCTGTACGTTTTTTAATGCCGACTTTATTTGTTTTGTTAATGCTTTTGGTCGCTTATGCCATGACAACGGGTGAGTTTTACTTTAAAGGCATATCTTTTTTGTTTGATCCTGATTTTAGTGAAATTGATGGTGATGCAGTGTTAACCGCTATGGGGCATGCTTTTTTTACCTTGGGACTGGGAATGGGAGCGATTATGGTTTATGGCTCATATTTACCCAGTGATGTTTCAATTGCTAAAACAACTTTATATATTGCAGGAGCTGATACAATTGTTGCCCTACTAGCTGGCATGGCTATTTTCCCCTTGGTTTTCGCTAATGGTCTGGAACCAGGCTCTGGTCCAGGATTGATTTTTCAAACCTTACCCATTGCATTTGGAAGTATGATGGGTGGTTGGTTATTTGGTGTATTATTTTTTGTTTTATTGGTTCTTGCCGCATTAACCTCATCAATATCATTAATAGAACCTGCCGTTGCCTGGTTAGTTGAGAATAAAGGTTTTTCCAGAGTTAAAGCAAGTATTGTTAGTGGCTGCGGTACCTGGTTACTAGGTATCTGTGTTGCATTTTCATTTAATATTTGGTCAGATATAAAACTATTTGATAAAACTATTTTTGATTTATTAGATTATTTGACTGCCAATTTGATGCTACCTATTGGTGGTTTTTGTATTGCTGTTTTTGCTGGCTGGATTATGAAGCAAAAACATGTTGAAGATGAACTGAGCTTGCCTGAAGAGCAATTTAAAATATGGAAAATACTGGTCAGCTATGTTGCACCGATATCTGTATTTTTAGTTTTTCTTCATGTACTGGGAATATTTTAAATGACCACCGTACAAAAAAGTGCATTAGTTAAGTTTTCAGCAAAGCAAATGTTTGATTTGGTCGATGACATAGATGCCTACCCTAAATTTCTACCCTGGTGTAGTGGTAGTAAAGTTCTGAAAAGAGAGGGGGATATTGTTGAAGCAGAATTGAAAATATCTAAAGCAGGTTTTAATAAATCATTTGCTACAAAAAACAGAAAAGAAGATGACAATAAATTACATATGACTTTATTGGATGGTCCTTTTTCATCTTTGGATGGTGTCTGGATATTTATGCCTTTACGCGAAGATGCCTGCAAAATATCATTAGATCTTGAGTTTGAAATACAAAGTAAATTTGCCAGTTTAGCTTTTGGGGCAGTTTTTAATCAAATATGTAATACCATGGTCAGTTCCTTTACTGAGCGGGCAAAACAAATATATGGTTAAGCAATTAATTGATGTTGAGGTAGCATTTGCAATGCCTAAAGAACAATTGATTGTTTCTATAAAACTTGAACAAGGTGTAGATGTAAAGCAGGCGATTAATGAATCAGCTTTAGCAGAACATTTTTCTGAAATTGATTTGGATAAAATGGCAGTGGGTATCTTTGGTAAACAATGTAAATTAGACCAAGTACTTGAACAGGGTGATAGAGTAGAAATTTATCGTCCTTTATTGATTAATCCAATGGATGCCAGACGAAATAGGGCAATCAAGAGATAGTTTAAGCTTCTGTGGTTGCTCTAATTAACAAGAGGACAATATTTATTTTCCATTCGTAAGGTTAAAACCTTCGCCTTTCAGGCAAACAGATTTATTTCAAGATCGCTAACCCACCCGTCTTTTAGTGGGTGGTTGTTTATTTGACTTTTAGATGCTGAAGCATCTCACTTCCAAAGAGCAAGATTTATTTAAGTTCAATAAGATTATTTTTATCATCAAGATCAGGTTTCTCTACTTCTTGAGTCTCATCGCTACTAAAAAACCGACTGATTTTCCCCCATAATGTGTTATCTAAATTACGCTTGGGAACTTCAATAGTGGTTTCATGTGATTTTCTTACAGTGGGCATTTTACTGGGTCTAAAGTCACCTTGTATGCCAGTTAATTCATCACCATCAAAAAATAAAGTAAGCTTTTTTTGTTTTCTAGGTTCGCCACCTGGTTGTTCTGAATAAATGTAATCCCAGCGTTTTTGGTGAAATACATCAACTAACATTGAAGATCCCATAATATAGCTTACCTGACGCTTGCTCATTTTAGGTCTAAGTTGATCAATCATTTCTTGAGTAATGACATTTCCCTGATGGATGTCGAGTGTGTAGACAATTGAAGAACATGCTGTTATTGAAATGCTTAATAGCAAAATTAAAGGAAAAATAATTTTTCTCATATACTAAGAATTTGAGTTGTTTGTAAGATGTCTCTATTAATTATTTTGGGCGCAAAGAGTATAGCTGCCAGCCATGGATTATTAGAACTACCTTTAGTTGACTAAATAAGCAAAATCATACCGTATGATAAAAGATTATCCTATATAAGTTTTTCTTCATCTTACTCAATTGTATTGGATCTATTAAACATAGCTCGCTATTAAAACAACAAATAATTATATTTTTATTGCCAGGTGAGCAAAATGTAGCATGATAATGCTTATACTTGAATACGCATTGAAGCCATATATTCAAGGTATAAATATAATGATGGTCTATAATTAATTGAATTGTCTTTTGTAGATAGATAGTAGTTGGAATATGAAATTAGCCACCCTGATTTTTAATACAGTATGCGTACTCTTGCCTGGTTATTTACTGGCTAATGAGAATGAAATGCTTTATGACCTGGACTTAGAAGAACTGATGAATATAGAGGTTATTTCAATCTCGAAAAAGCCTCAATCAGTTCAACAAACAGCAGCAGCGGTTCAGGTGATTTCTCAAGTTGATATACAACGCTCTGGAGCAACTTCATTGCCTGAAGTTTTGCGTGGCGTACCTGGTGTTCATGTTGCTCATATTGATGGAAATAAATGGGCTGTTTCTATTAGAGGATTTAATGATCGTTTTGCTAATAAATTATTAGTCCTGGTTGATGGACGAAGTATTTATACGCCTATTTTTTCGGGCGTGTACTGGAATATGCAGGATATGTTGCTGGAAGATATTGAACGTATTGAGGTGGTGAGAGGTCCTGGAGGCGCTTTGTGGGGGGCAAATGCTGTTAATGGAGTGATTAATATTATTACCCAGCACTCTGAAAAGACTCAAGGTTCTCAAGTGAGCATTCTGGGTGGCTCTAAGGAACAAATTGTCAGTGCCCGTTTTGGCGGTAAAATTAACCAGGACACTCATTATCGTATTTTTGCTAAGGGAAGGCGAGCTGATGATGAAAAAAGTTCAATTGAAACCACTGCTAATGATCAATGGAAAAATGTACATGCTGGTTTTAGATTAGACAGTGCAATCAGTAATCAAACTCAATGGTTAGTTGAGGGTGCTTATAATACTGGTAATGCGGATGTAATCACGGCTGTTTCTTCGCTAACCCCTGCTTCTGTAACCAAGGTTGAAGATACTATTGATTATCAAAATAGTCATATTTTGTTGCGATTAAATCACCAACTGGCAGAAGATAATAAGCTACAAGTACAAGGCTATTATGACTTTTTTAATCGAACATCTTTGGGGGCATCATTACAAGTACATACTTTTGACCTGGATATGCAGCATCATTTTAAATGGCTAGATAATCATGAATTTAGCTGGGGCTTGGGGTATAGAGGTGTATATGATGAATTAGACTCTACTTTTACTATCTCATTTACTCCAAAATACCGTTATGCCAGTACCTTTAGCGGTTTTCTTCAAAATGAAGTTCAAATGGATCAAGTACGATTAACAGTAGGTTCAAAATTTGAGCATAATGATTATACAGGCTTTGAGTTTCAACCTAGTGCCAGATTGTTATGGCAAATCAACCCCAGGCATAGTTTATGGACTGCAATTTCACGTTCAGTAAGAATCCCTTCTCGTACAGATGAGAATATACGAATAAACTTTCGTGCACAGCCAGGAATAAATCCGACTCTATTTAGTGTTTTTGGTAATCCAGAAACAAAGTCTGAGAAGGTTTACTCAGCCGAATTGGGCTATCGAGCATTAGTCACATCAAAATTCTCAATTGATGGTACAATTTTTTATAATTACTATGATGATTTAACTAGTCAGGAACAATCTGGTGGTTTTGAGACAGATCCTTTGCCTGCACATAAATTGGTTTCAAGTACATTCGATAATCAAATGATAGCATCAAGTTATGGTTTCGAAATACAAACCAAGTGGCAGGTTGTTGATGACTGGAAACTGATAGCAAATTACAGCTTGTTTGAACTGGAGGCGCAATATAGAGCAAATAGTACAGCAAGTGTAGATAGATTGACAGATATTGAGACCTCAAACCCACAACAGCAAGCTTCGTTACAATCAATTTGGCAATTACCTTTTGATTTAGAATTAAACAGTTCAGTGTATTACACAGATAAAATTGCTGCACATAAAACGGATGCCTATACTCGTGTCGATTTACGCTTAGCCTGGAAACCAGTTGATAATTTTGAACTCTCGGTAGTGGGACAAAATTTGTTAGATAATCAGCATAAAGAATATACTGCGACTGATACTTTTTATACGGAAGTAGCGCGTAGTGTTTATGGGAAAATCGTTCTGAAATTTTAAATAATGATGACATTTCTGAGTAAAAAAAAGTATAAGTTGATCCTGGTCAAATTAATATTTTTTATCCTGTTATATTTAAGTTCTAGTCACACTGTGGCTGGAACAATATCTGAAAAGCAGCTAAAAACAATTTATATGTTTAATTTCGCTCGTTTTGTTAAATGGCCAGATGCTAAGGCAGAATCTAATACCTTTCAATTTTGTGTTTATCCTGAAAATGACTTTGGTGATATTTTGTATCAATTGGAGAAAAGACAAATTAAGGATAAAGACATTAGAATAAAAGTATTAAATAAGATAGCTGATATTCAATTTTGTCATGTTATTTTTATTGACCACATTTCCACTGAAAAATTACCTCAAGTATTAAAAATGGCTCAAAATTATCATGTTTTGACCATGAGTGACCAGCATAATTTTGCTGAAAAGGGGGGGATGATCCAGATGTTTTTAGATGACAAAAAGATACGGTTTAAGATTAACTATGATAGTAGTCAAGCTGCTTTAATAAAGATCAGCTCAAAGTTGATCAGACTTGCAACACATGTAATTAAAACCATATTGTAGTAAATGAAAAAAAATAATTACAAACAATGGGAATTAAAGAAAAGATTAACACTGGTTATTTTTGCAGCCGTTTTTTCAGTATTAATTTTGTCTAGCACTTTATTCATTATAGCTAATTATTTTTTCTCCAATAAAAACTTTGAAGAAAATGCTTTTGATATTACACGCTCAGTAGCCAGTCGAATTGAAGCTGCAATTGTTTTTGATGATGCAGTAACAATCAAAGAAACATTTGATCAACTATTATTACGAACTGACATCAGACAAGTTAATGTTTATTTAGATGATCGCTATCTCTATGTAAGTAAGGGAGAAACTAACCCCCCTATTTATTTTAACGAAGCAGAATTATGCCATGCTAATTCTTTGTTTTCTAAAGTTCTAAGTATTTGTCACTCTGTTACAGTGGAAGGTAAAATAATTGCTCATACATATTTAGTCTTTACCCGTGATAAATTATTTAAGCGACAGTACACGCAAATCTATATTTTGATCGTTAGTATTATGATTTCATTACTTTTAAGCTTGATTTTTGCTTCCCGTGTGAGTGATACCTTGACCAGTCCATTGCATAAGTTAGCTGTTTTGGCAGATAAAGTGGCCAAAGAGAAAAGATTTAACCTGCGAGGGAAAGTCTATGGAACGCAAGAAGTTAGATTGTTAACAGAGTCTTTTAACCAAATGCTTGATGAAATTGAAACAAAAGATGATGAACTATTAAAATATACTCAAAATTTAGAACAAGCGGTGGAAGAGCGAACCAATTCTTTAAATCATGCCTTAGAACAAGCAACACAGGCAAATGCGGTTAAATCCGCGTTTTTAGCCAATATGTCTCATGAACTTCGTACACCACTACATGGGATTTTAAGCTTTGCACGCTTTGGTATCAAAAACTATACAACAGCACCACCTGATAAATTATTAAGATATTTTGATCGAATTAATACCAGTGGTGAACGATTACATGTTTTGTTAAATGATTTATTAGATTTATCCAAGTTAGAAGCAGGACAGATGGAGTTAGATAAACAAACTACATCCTTGAGAGAGATTGCAATAAATTGTGTTGCTGAACAAGATGCTTTGCTTCTTGAAAAGAAATTAACATTATTTTGGGATACAGAAAAATGTGATACAAATGCGAGTTTTGATCGGTCGAGAATTGCACAAGTCATTGCTAATTTGTTATCAAATGCGATTAAATTTACAGAAGAAGGTAAAAGTATTCATATTAGCTTTGCTCTAACTCATTATCAAAACCAGGCTGCTATTAAAATGTCTATACAAGATCAAGGTATTGGTATCCATGAAGAAGAGTTGGCACTGGTTTTTGACCAATTTGTTCAAAGCAGTAAAACTAAAACAGATGCTGGTGGCACAGGATTGGGATTGGCTATTTGTAAGGAAATTATAGCATTACATAATGGCAAAATATGGGCTGAATCTGTTGTAGGTGGGGGAACAAAGTTTTCTTTTTTGTTGCCTGTTTAATTGATGATTGAAGAGTATGCATGTGAAATGAAAATTAGTTTTGATGACTATAGGAATAACAAAATGTCTAGGTGCTTGATGTGAAAATAAGTTTACAAAAAATTGAAAGTGCTAATATTTTAGTTATTGATGATGAAGAGATTAATCTTGAAATCATTGAAGAGTTATTAGGTGACGAAGGTTTTTCTAATTTAACCCTAACGAATAACCCTGCGGATGCTGTTGGTTTTTATCAAAAAACTCCACCAGACTTAATCTTATTAGACCTTACTATGCCTACCATGAGTGGATTTGATGTTATGCAAAAGTTTAATGAGATTAATCATAATCCTACCCCCCCCGTTATTGTTATAACAGCGAAAACCGATAGAGAAACTCGTTTAAAGACTTTAGGCTCAAATGCTA
>JAGLUC010000429.1 GCA_023134955.1 Methylococcales bacterium
ACCGTGCAAAACTGGTATCCCGGTGATGAAAATGGCGTGGGTGGTATTTATAACTTTGTCACTAAACGTGCAGAGTGTCGTGGTGATAATTCTAAAGTGTCCTGGACTCAAGTAGAAACAGGTTCTGCGATTACCTGGAAATACCCCAGCTGTGTTTTATTAGGTGATAATTCAGTCGGTGAGTTTTACTCAGTGGCATTAACCAATAATTATCAGCAAGCCGATACTGGCACCAAGATGATTCATATCGGTAAAAACACTAAAAGTACCATTATTTCAAAAGGTATTTCAGCAGGTAAAGCCCAGAACACCTATCGTGGTTTAGTCAAAGTAGGTAAAGGGGCTGAAAATGCACGTAATTATACCCAATGTGATTCATTACTTGTGGGTGATAAATGTGGTGCGCATACTTTTCCTTATGTAGAAGTTAAACAGCCATCGGCACAAGTAGAGCATGAAGCCACCACTTCAAAAATCAGCGAAGACCAATTGTTTTTTTGTCAGCAACGTGGCATATCAGCAGAAGATGCGGTATCCATGATTGTTAATGGTTTTTGTAAACAAGTGTTTAAAGAATTACCGATGGAATTTGCAGTAGAAGCTCAGGCTTTATTGGGGATTAGCCTGGAAGGCTCGGTGGGCTAAAACATAAATATATTAATGTAGGATGGGCAAAGCAACAGCGTGCCCATCAATGTCTTTGGGACAAACAGACTAGATTAAACAGGAAAAAATAAAAATGCTTAACATAGAAAATCTTCACGTCAGTGTAGGCGATAAGCCCATTCTTAAAGGGCTTAACTTACAAATTAATGCGGGTGAAGTCCATGCTATTATGGGGCCTAATGGTTCAGGTAAAAGCACCTTGTCTCATGTATTGACAGGAAAAGCAGGTTATACCATCACAGAAGGTAAAGTAAGCTATCAAGGTAAAAATTTATTAGAATTAGCACCAGAAATTAGAGCGCGTGAAGGTGTTTTCCTGGCATTTCAATACCCTGTTGAAATACCGGGTGTGAGTAATATTTATTTGTTAAAGGCGGCACTCAATTCAATTCGTAAATATCAAGGTTTAGATGAAGTGGATGCAATGGATTTTTTAACTCTGGTTAAGGATAAAATCAAATTATTGCAAATGGATCAGCAGTTTTTGTACCGTGCTGTTAATGAAGGTTTTTCCGGTGGTGAGAAAAAACGGAATGAGATTTTACAGGCAGCCGTGTTAGAACCTAAACTATGTATTCTGGACGAGACGGATTCGGGCTTGGATATTGATGCCTTGAAAATTGTAGCAGATGGTATTAATTCACTGCGTTCAGCTGAGCGTTCATTTTTAATGATTACTCATTACCAGCGTTTATTAGATTATATAAAACCTGATTTTGTTCATGTATTGGCGCATGGTCAAATTGTTAAGTCAGGTGGGCCAGAATTAGCCTTAGAACTGGAAGCAAAGGGTTATCAATGGGTCGAAGGGCAGGCAGCATAATGGTAAGTCATTATATCGCTGAATATGAAAAAACAGCAGACTTATTGCCAGGGCAGACTAGTGACTGGCTTAAAAAATTAAGAGCCGAGGCTTTAAGCTGTTTTTCTGAAAAAGGCTTTCCTTCTTTAAGAGAAGAGGAATGGCGATATACCAATATTTCAGGCATAGAAAAGAAATTATTCACAGCGCAACTAAGTGAGCAAGTCGTAACAGTTGATGATGCCTTATTAAATAAATACCGCCTAAATGATACTTTAACAATGGTATTAGTTAATGGGCGATATGCTAAAGAATTATCCTCATTAGAGGGCTTAACTGATGATGTCTGTATTCTTGGTATGGCCGATGCCTTAGAACAAAAGCCAGAATTGCTAGAACAATATTTATCTAAAGCAGTCGGTAATGAAGAGCATAGTTTTGTGGCATTTAATACAGCATGGTTTAGTGACGGCTTATTTGTTTATGTCCCTGCTAATAAAATTATTGATAAGCCAATCCAATTATTAAATATAGTTACACAAGCAGAGTGTTTAACAACCATTCGTAATGTATTGGTGGTTGATGAAATGGCAGAAGTGAATGTTATTGAAACCTTTGTTGGGGTTGATGAGTCTTATTTAACCGCAGCCGTGACAGAAGTATTTGTCGGCAAAAATGCCAGCTTAACGCTACATAAAATGCAAAGTGAAGGAGACAAGGCTTATCACTTTGGTGGCACTTATGTAAAACAAGCAAGAGACAGTCGCTTTAATCACCACAACTTTGCATTTGGTGGTTTATTAGCCAGAAATGATGTGCATACTGATTTAGAGTTTGCTTCAGAATGTGAACTTAATGGTTTGTATTTAGGGATTAAACGCCAGCATATTGATAATCACACCCGTATTAATCACTTAAAACCTCATGCCATAAGCCGAGAGTTATATAAAGGTGTATTAAATCAGCGAGCAAGAGGGGTGTTTCAAGGCATGGTGTTTGTTGCCGAAGATGCACAAAAAACAGACTCAGTGATGAATAATCGTAATTTACTGTTATCTAATGATGCAGAAGCCGATACCAAGCCACAATTAGAAATTTATGCTGATGATGTAAAATGTGCGCACGGTGTAACGGTAGGGCAATTGGATGAAAAATCTATTTTTTATTTACAATCACGTTGCATTGATGAAGAAACCGCCAGAAATATGCTGACCTTTGCATTTGCCAATGAAATGGTCGATAAAGTAAAGCTAAAAGGTTTGCGTGAAATGCTGTTGGAGCAGTTATTAAAACGATTTCCTCAAGTAGGTGTAGATAAGGAGTGGTTGTAGGGCGGACTTCAGTCCGCAATTGATGCTATACATGACCATA
>JAGLUC010000043.1 GCA_023134955.1 Methylococcales bacterium
ATAAATAAAGCCGGATCAACCGGGACTTTGTTTAAATAGACTATCCAGTGTAGATGTGGACCTGTTACTCGTCCTGTTTCGCCTACTGTCCCTAATATGTCACCTTGTTTAACAATTTGCCCCGGCTTGACGCTAATTTTATTCATATGTAGATATGCACTTAATAAGCCTTGTCCATGGTCTAAAAACACAGTATTACCATTAAAATAATAATTGCCTGTATCAATCACTTTGGCAGATGCTGGTGCCATGATGGGTGTGCCAGTTGGTGCGGCAATATCCAGTCCGCTATGGGGTCGCTTGGGTATGTCATTAAAAAAACGTTTTAGTCCAAATAAGCTACTAAGCCTGCCATCAACGGGGGCAATAAAATCTGCATCAATGTTTTGTTCAGTCCACACGGCTTTGGCTTTAAGCATGGCTTTTTTGTCAGCATTAATCTTTTTAAGGTCTTCTGTGGTAAACCCTGTAACCATACGTTTCTTTTTGATGGTCAGGTATTGCGCAGGGTAGTCTTTATCAATAATATTAAAGACAAGTTGTTGTTTATTACCGACTGTGTCAATAGTAATTTTATGCTCACCCACTTTTGCTGATAAGGGGATGCCAACTAATGCTAGCCAATGGGTATCGTTCTTTGTGACTAATACACGCTTTTCATAAAAAGTGACTCTGGGCGCAGCCTGGCTAATTTCAGCCACGGGGATTTTAACTAAACCGCCAGGTACCGCCAGTTGTTCCGGTAGGACACTTGCACCACTTAAAACCGGGTAAAGAAATGAGCAGAGAAAGAGCATAAAACTTTTTTTAATCATGATGAGTTTCCTTAACCTGACTGATAATATGGCCATGAGCTAAACGGGTTTTAATAGTATCGTTTATTGTTAGTTGTTGGCTAGAATTTATCACAGTATTTGAGTCTGGAGTAGTGACAATTGCATAGCCTCTTTCCAGGGTTGCTAATGGGCTGATGGCATTAAGGGTTTGAACCAGAGACATATATTTTCTTTGTGAGGATTCAAGTTTGTGCTGAATAGCAAGCTTTAATCTGCTACTTAGATATTGTTGCTGTTGTTGGTAACGTATTATTTTATCAACAGGGTTGTGCTGGCGTAATAAGTTGTTTTGGTTTTCAATCTGACTTTTTTTGAACTTGATTTTTGATTCAATCGCACGCATTAAGCGAATATCCAAACCATCAAGTGTTTGGGCATGACGCTGTAATTGTTGTCCTGGATGTTGCTGTTGTAATCTTTTATTTAACCAGCTTAAAGCTTGTTGCTGTTGAGACAAGTGTCGTTTAATTATTTGTTGTAACTGAAGTTCTATAGATTGAAATTGATTTAGCCAGGACTGTTGATTAGGCACTGCTTTTTCTGCGGCGGCTGATGGAGTTGGGGCACGTAGATCAGCAACAAAATCTGCAATAGTAAAATCAACTTCATGACCAATGCCAGAAATAATAGGAATTTTACTTTTTACAATAGCGCGAGCCACACATTCTTCATTAAAAGCCCATAAATCTTCTATTGAGCCACCACCGCGAGCGAGTATTATAAGATCAACTTGTTTTTGTTGATTAGCGGTTTCTATCGCCTGAGTAATTTCAAATTTAGCTGCTTCACCCTGTACCGCTGTTGGATAAATAAGCACGGGGATCGCTGGAAAACGTCTTTTTAACACGCTTAAAATATCGTGAATTGCAGCACCTGTAGGAGAGGTGATAACAGCAATTTGCTTTGGAATTTCTGGAAGGGATTGTTTTAGACCTGGTTCAAATAAACCTTCATTAAATAATTTGCTTTTTAATTGCTCAAAAGCTAATTGTAAATCCCCTTCCCCTGCTTGCTGCATTTTATCAACAATTAATTGATAATCACCACGCGCTTCATATAAGCTGACTTGAGCAGAAACAATGACTTGCTTGCCATTAATAGGTTTAAAGTTTAGTCGACGTAGTTGCGATTTAAACATAGCACAGCGAATTTGTGCCTTTTGGTCTTTTAGAGAAAAATAAATATGACCCGAAGAAGGGCTGCTTAAATTAGAAATTTCACCTTCTACTTGGATATTGGAGTAGTAACTAGAAAGTAAGTTTTTTGTCTCCCTATTTAGATCAGAGACACTGTAAACTTTTTTTTCTGCAAGGGGTAAATTTAAAATATCCATTATTTATTTGAAATTTCTTTGCATTTCTCTTTGGATATTTTGCATATAGCGCAAGAAAGCTGATTCAGCAGGTGGGCTTAGATTAATAAACTCACAACCTATACGATGTCCTTTGTCAGCTCTACTGGGATTAACCGCAAAATTAGTTCTCACAACAAAAGAAATAGTATACGTTTTGCTATTATCAAGGGTAAGTTGGCAATTTTCAAATTTTGTAGAAGGTAATAATTGTTCAGCTAGTTCTTTGGTGTCGCTAAGAATTGCAAAGCCAGTTGCACTGAGGTCAAATAGCTGGAATTTGATTGTCCCTCTTACACCACCACTTCCAAAATTTTTAAAATTAATTGAACAATAACTGTTTTTAGATAGAGGCGATCTGGTTCTATAAAATTGGCGGCGTTGTATCCAATACATTTGTTCTGGAATTTTCATTGATAAAGCAGGATGTCCAGCTTCGCCAACTCTTGTTATACCAGTTCCATCAAATAATATCTTGATTCCATTACGCTCGGATTTAAAACTCACACTACTTTGGCTAAGTAATTCTCTGTTTAGATATTCTTTGGGTCCACAATCAATAGTTATTGTTTGTTTTTTCTCATCAATATCTATAATTGCAGTTAAAAAAGAGAGATTGTCGCCAAAAGTTGCATTAATGATGCAATTTTCATTAGAAAGTGTTTTTAAATGCGCTAGAATTTTGAAGGGAGTAGTAACCAGAAAGTCCGACAGGTTTTTCATTGAATAATGAATCCGTATTCTTTTTATTAAGAAGATATTATAGAATAATTAGCGTGTATAGGTAAGAGCTTACTTTGCAAGTGCGTCTATCTGTAATGGTGGGTTAATGCTTTAAGCTTGTTGATAATGAGAGCAGACAATATTTTCTATAGTCTATTTTTGTTTTTGCTTAATTTCACGCTCTACATTTTGCATGTATCTTAAAATAGTTGATTCAATTTTAGGTGATATATTAGTAATAAGAAAGCCTACCCGTTTGGTTTTTTCAGGGTTATTAGGGTTTAAAGGAGTCTGGTGTTTAACTTCAAGTGAAATAGTTTGCTGTTCTTCATTTTCAAGAATCAATGTGCAATTATTTAATTCTGTAGAAGAAACGAGATGATTAGCTTGCTCAAATGAATCTACTAAAATTGATAGTCCATTTGCACTTAAGTCATAAAGCTTGAAGTTTATTATGTCTGTCTCTGTATCTTCATTTTTAAAGGCAATCGCACAATAACTTTCTTTTGATAAAGGAGACTTTATTCTATAAAATTGCCTTCTTTGTATCCAACAAATAGAGGTAGGGATAGAAATAGTAAATGCAGGTTGCTCTGGTCTTCCTGCTTTTTTAATATTTCGTCCTTCAAACAGAACTTTAATGCCTTTGTATTCTGTTGAGAATTTGATAATGGCACTGTCATGTAAGCGTTTATTAAGGTATTCCTTAGGCCCACAATCAATAGTAATGATTTGTTGCTCTGCATCAATATTCAAAATAGCGGTTAAAAAAGTATCTTTTTCATTTTCACCAAAAGCGGCAGAAATTAAACATCTTTCAGTTGACAATAGCTTCAACTTGGTCAAAACCTGTGTTGGTTTTCTGCTTAGATACTTAGCAATATCATCCATAAAGAATATGAGTTATTTGTTTAAAAAGAACTATTGTAGAATAAATGTTTTTTTTATGCACCTTAATATACTTTATGGATTGGGTGTACTAGTATAAATTTAGTAAGGAGAAGTTAATGATAGGATGGTTGTTTTTATTTATTGCGGGTTGTTCTGAGATTATTTTCGCGCTGAGCCTAAAATATAATGATGGTTTTACCAAATTATACCCAAGCATCGTGACAGCTATTTCTGGCGGTATTAGTTTTTATTTATTAATGTTGGCGATTAGAACCTTACCCCTAGGCACTGCTTATGCTATATGGACAGGGATGGGAGCCGTGGGGGTTGCGATTTTAGGTATGTTTTTATTTAAGGAATCCACAGAGTGGGTAAGGGTGGTATCAATCAGTTTAATTGTTGTTGGAATGGTTGGCTTAAAGTTGACCCATGTTGAATAAAAGCTGAATAAAATAAAACCTTAAGATGCTACATTTAATTTTTCAAACCGTAACTGATAGCTCTATTTTACATCGTATTGATAGTGGTGATGATGTTGTTTTTTTTGAGAATGCGCTTTTTCGACTTAATCAAGCCAGTATATTGAGTGACGAATTACAGCGTATGCTTAAAAATAATGTCAATCTCTATGTTTTAAGTGACGAGCTGGAAACCAGAGGGATTAATACTGATGAATTAGTTTTAGGTATTGAAGCCATTGACTATAAGTTTTTTGTCAGGTTAACAGAAAAAAACCAGGTTGTTAGCTCGTGGAATTAACTGTAGACGGTAATATTTTAAACACTAATGAAGAAGGATTTTTATCTGATATTAATGACTGGAATGAGGCGGTAGCTATTGAAATTGCCAGGTTAAATAATGTTGAAATTAATGAATTACATTGGGAGATAATCTTCTTTATCCGAGATTATTATCAAATGTTTAAGCATTTGCCTAATGCACGTGTTTTTACTAAAGCGATTAGAAAAGAATTTGGAGAAGAAAAAGGTAACAGCCGATATTTACATAAATTATTTCCACAAGGCCCTTTAAAATATGCCTGTAAAATAGCAGGATTACCCAAACCGCCGACTTGTTTGTAGAGTTTGACAGGGACTATGAAAAATTGAGGCTGCGTCAGTTTTCAATAGATATAGACACAGAGACCATGGAAAATACAGAAATCAAAAGAATCTGACAATGGTTAGGCAAAACAATAATAACGTGAAGAGTATATAGCAACAGAGATTTTTTAAAAACCTCCTCCTAAACCATATGAGCAGAAGTAAGCAACTGTCTTTTGAATTCCATAACTTCCATTAAAACCGATTCTATATGATGATTTGTATCAATACTAACCCAAGTCGTATGACTGCCAGGTTTATGTGCAGGGTCACTATAAAGAAAAAGTTGTTTATCTCCCCAACTAAATTTTGAGCTTAAATAATATTCAGAGGTAATTATAACTTTTGCTAAATGGTTAAATTGTTTGTATTTATAACCACTGTTTACAGGATGTCCACGAGCAATAAAATACTCTTTATCAATTGTGTAGCGAATTTTACCATTCGTATTAGGAAAAGGACTTGATTCATCACTTGAACTAGGGTTGCGTACCCCATAGTCAGCAAAGACAATATCCAAGGATGGGGTTTCAGAAAGGAGTGTTCGCCAAGTTAGCATCTCCTTACGAAGAACTAGACCTGTGGTATTCTGGGTTTTGACCGCTGATGAAATAAAAGGAGGCAATGAACAACCAGCCAACATAAACTGAGAAAATCCTATTTGACGAGTAAGATAAATAGCTTGTTTGGCATTTTTAATCATTCCGTCTATATGATGGGATTGCTTTGAAACATCTCCAAAATCAATTAATAATTTGATTTTAGAAGGATCTATTTCTAGTTTTTTGATTATTTCAAGTAAACGCCCATTAAAATAGTCCGAATCTGACATATCATCAATTGTATCTGCATCCATATTTAATCGAATACAAAAATTGCGCCCATTTTCAAGTTTTATACCTCGAAGAGCATTTTCATACACGGGATCTTCCCAGCGAACATAATCAACAATAGGATTAACATTTACATCAAGCAATTCTAGTCTATTACAAAGAAAAGGAAGTACATGTTCTCCATTTTCAGTTTGCGCATTTGTTGCCCATCGAGGTAAATCTATAAAGATAGTTCTGCCTGCCCATGCCTTAGCAAGGTCTGATGCTTTTTTATTTAAAAAGGTTTGTATTGGTTCAATTTTTTTTCTAGCACTTTCATCTAGTTGAGGCACATCAAACCAAGGCGTAATGAAATCAATTCCTCTTTCAGAAAGATGAGTTATAGCATCAAACTCACCCTTTTTTGCTTTTAAAATTGGTACATAAATTATTTTCATCAATAATCACTCATTAAGTAAAGGTTGAAATATTTTTCTTACTTCCCCATTCCCTATAAAGTCGGAGAATAGTTGATAATTTCCTGTTTCTCGTCTAATTCTGCCTGCAATAATTGCAGGGTGAATTTTCAATTCACGAGAAAGAGCATCTATGCTTTCACTACTTGGTGAAAGATAAGCATCGCTACGCTTCCATGAAATCCTTGGGATAAAAGCTTCCCTAGCAATTCTATTTGCCTCTGCTTCACGGCGATCTTCTGATGAAACGTCTAAATCATCGAGAAATTTTTCATCTTGATCAATATGCTTCCAAAGGTGTGCAACTTCATGTAAAAGAGTAAACCAAAAGTTATCTAATCGATCATGGCGCAGGGTTAATCCAATTATAGGGGTTCCATCTATATCTTTTAATGCTGCACCATCAAGCATGGTGCCTTTTAAATGAGGTTCAATAATGACAGCAATACCGTGCTTTTCCAAAAATTCAATTGCTAACTTTACTCCATCATCAAACCAACTTAGCTGTGCTAGATCACGAAGAAAAGAGCGAGTTAATACTTCTTGATGAAATTCACCTAATTTTGACTTTTTTTCGCGAGCACTTTGCACAATACGAGCAAGCCAAGCATAAAGAGCATATTTAGTAGTCGGTGAATACGCTTCACCAGAGAGACCTCTTTTAAATGCTGCCGCGTCTTTAAATTGTCCTCCCATTTTAGAAATAAACTCTTGAACCACTTCTTCAGTAGATGAATTGATTCCTCCAGATATTTTATGTAGCCAACCCCTAGTTACCATTTCTTTAACAGGAAATTTAGACCAATCAATACTTTCTTTAGTTTGTGGTGAATCTATTGTTAAAAGCCCAACTAAAGTATCAGTTGAAATATCCAAACCGAGTGCAATAGCACGAATCATAGCTATAGTTAAAGGTCGTTTCCTGTTTAACACTTCCGATACTCTGCTTCTTGTTCCAAAATAAGGAATAAGATCAGCTTGTTTTAACCCTTTTTCCTGCATCCGAAATAAAATTGCGTCAATTGGATCAGGTGGTTCAATAGGATATTTTTTATTTTCATAATCTTCAATTACAAGCGTAAGCAATTCCAACCTATCACTTTCTTTTGAACCTAGTTTAGGCATTAGCATCATAAGATCATGAACCTCTTTCAAGTAACCTTTATGTTGCTGCTCGGTTTGAATGACCTTGATATTATTCATTATTATCTTTTGTAGATTCAATAAGGTTTCTAATTAACACTGTTTTTTGGGGAAAAAGAATAAACACTTCAATCTCATATTTACCTTGCTCCATTTGAAATAAAAAAGAACTAGAATTAATTGCTTGGGTCGTAGGAAATTGTAGAAGAACATCATTTTCACAGTGCCATTTTGCACAGGTAAGCTCAGACACCCAGCTTGCAAGCCATTTATCTATTTTTTTGCTTCTATTTTTAATATAAGTTAATTTGTCTCTACCTAAAAGGCGCATAATATCTATTCCCAATTTGGTATCATTGTATAGCTATTTACAAGCATGTCAATATATTCCCATATCGAGAACACATGTCGATAGAGGTGATAAGCAAAACAAAGATTGAGAAAGAAAAATCTAAGAATTTAAGCTAAACTAAGCATTGATAAAGTGTGCCATATATGACACTATAAAGTCATGGACATATCTAACAAGAAAATACTTGCAAGATTTTACCAAACTATAAACGGCAATGAACCTGTCCGAGAGTGGCTATTAAAGCTAGATGAAGAAGACCGAAAAATTATTGGTAAAGATATACAAAAAGTAGAATTTGGCTGGCCAATTGGAATGCCCTATTGTAGACCACTGGGAAATGGGCTTTATGAAGTCCGAAGTGATATTTCAAATCAGCTCATAGCTCGAGTTATCTTTTACATCAAAGCTAATGAAATGATTTTGTTACACGGTTTTATAAAAAAATCTCAAAAAACACCAAAACCTGACTTAGACTTAGCAATAAAACGTAAAAAAGAGGTGGAAAAAAATGATTAATGCATCCCTTAACCCCCATATTGGTTCATCATTTGACGATTTTCTTGGAGAGCAAGGAATACTTGAAGATTGTGAGCACCAAGCTCTTAAGGAAATTTTAGCAGATCAAGTTCGTCAAGCAATGACTGAAAAACATATTTCAAAAACAGCAATGGCTGAAAAAATGAAGACAAGCAGGAGACAGCTTGATCGTCTACTTGATCCTGCTGTAGCTAATGTTACATTAGCTACTATGACTAAAGCTGCTAGGGCAATAGGTCGTGAACTACATGTTTCTTTAGTTTAGCTAGATTTAGAATAAATATTTTTATTTGAACGTTGAGTATGACCTATCTGAAGTGTGTAATTTCATTCTTTCTACGAATTTAATGGGAAAAGCAAATACAATGCTCCCCCCTAAGTTTGATAATCAAAAAATCAACCAGACGAACGGGGTATTTCTGTTTGATTAATAGCTTTGACTGACCTCAGTGAGCCAATAATTGTCTTTCAATGTAAGATGGTTGAGTTATCTTTCTAAATATGCTGATCGAATCGAACCTATTACAATTTAGGCGACATCTATTCTGGCACGGGGGAAAATATAACTCTGTGCCTATAAAATAACCCGTTCAATTCAACATAAACTTTACCAATGCCATTAAATTAAGTACTAGGACGAAGGCTAAATACTTCGTCCCAAACAGCATTAAAGTTAACTTTGTTTAAAACGATGAATCTGGCGGCGTTGTTTTTTATTAGGTCTTTGTTCTCGCTCAGAATAGGGTGTTAATGCGCGTTGTTGTTTTTGCTGAATAATTTCTGCCTTTCTCCTGTCAATACTCTGTTGCTCTTCTTGGTACAGTAAGACTGCTTCTTTTGCAGGACGACGGTGACTGTTAATTGCTACCACCACCAAATCCCATTGATAGGGCTCTTTAGTAATAGTTAGCTTCATCCCCAACTTAACATCTTTGGAAGGCTTGCAACGCTGCCCATTAATATGAACCTTTCCACCAGATACAGCTTCAGATGCCATTTTGCGGGTTTTAAAAAAACGTGCCGTCCATAGCCACTTATCAATGCGAATAACATCTAATTCTGGCATGGTCTAGGGTTGATTAATGGGTAATCCATTTTCTTTCCAGGCATTAAAACCACCTGCCAGGCTAACTACTTTTTTATAGCCCAGTTTGTTTAAAGCTTCAGCTGCTAATGCAGAACGACCACCTGTTAAGCAATAGACAGTAATATCAGCATCATGTTGATATTGAAAATCTGGGTGTGAACCAATTTTAAATTCTAATACACCACGAGAAATATTTATTGCCCCTGGCAGGCAACCTGCTGCATATTCAGCAGCTTCTCTGACATCCAAAATTAAGTGATTAGAGATTGTTATGTGAACTGTATCAGCATCAATTTCAGTAATGTTTTTTTTAGCAGCGGCTACAAGATCCATTGCAGTAATAGGCATAATAAACTCCAGATAATAAAATAGCTATATTAGCAATGAATAATATAAAAAAGCTAGTGTTTTATTGGCTAAGATAAAGTGAATCCAGATAATAGTTATGGTTTGATATAAAATTCATGTTTCTTTACCTTAGATTAGCGTTAAAATAAGCATTTCATAAATCAAATACTTTAATGGCTTTTTCTGTTAGACATTTAACGTATTCAACTAGGAGTGTAGGAAATGAATCTTGAGAAAGTCATTTTTGGTTTTTTTGTAGTGCTAGCCTTGACCTTGAATTTTGGTTTTTTTTTAGGGGAAATGGATAATCCTGCCCATCATAGTGTATATGAACTATTTGCCGTTATTGTTGTTAATGTAATTGCAACGGCATTGAAATTTGGTGATCGATCACAAATTGGTGCTGTTTTATTGGCGACCAGTTTAGTAGCCGTATTAGAACTATTTGCCGCTGCAATCTATTGGGTATCTGCAGTACATATTACAGGAACAGGCCTAACTCCTGATGTCATGGCTAGTATTATTTCTTTAACGGGTGGTGCTTTATTGGCTAATGTTATTTCAACTATTATTCTTGTATCAGAAACATTATTTAATAGACTGTAAAAGTTAAATTCAAATTATGAGTATTTTTATTTTGCTGAATTCATTAATTAAACTCTTGTTAGTGAAATAGTATGCCTACACCAGTTGATTTAAGTCGCGTTACTTTTATTGTAATGCGTGAAATGCGCCCTCCTTTGATTACATTGTTGATTGTTTACTCTATTTCTATATTAGGAATGGTGTTTATACCTGGTATTGAAATTGATGGTGAAGTGCAGTACATGAGTATATTTCATGCGTTTTATTTTATGACTTATACTGCGACCACTACAGGGTTTGGTGAAATTCCCATAGCATTTAGTAATGCACAGCGTTTTTGGGCCATTATTTGTCTTTATACCAGTGTCATTACTTGGTTTTATGCAATAGGGACTATCATTCGTCTAGTTCAAAATCCTTTTTTATTGAGCGCTATTTCTGAATGGCAATTTTCCAGGGGGGTTAAACGAATGCAAGAACCCTTTGTTATTCTCTGTGGTTTTGGTGATACAGGCAGTGTATTGATGCGAGGACTAAGTGATTATGGTTTGGCAGCAGTCATTATTGATAGTGATGTGGAGCGAATTAAAGCCTTACAATTAAGAAATTATAAAGTCCCCGTTTCTTCTTTCTGTGGTGATGCCAGTATCCCTAAGCATTTATTGGAAGCAGGATTACGTCGTTCTAATTGTAAATCTGTTATAGCGATTACCAATAGTGAAGAAGCCAATTTAAAAATTTCTGCTTTAGCTCGACTATTAAATCCAAAGGTGGGTATGATTACCATGTCCAAGGTTGAAGTGTTTGAAGAAACCTTGGCAACTCTGGGTGGAGAGGTACATATTGTCGACCCATTTAAAACTTTTGCTAAAGTTTTGGCAGCAGCGATGCATAACCCAGGTTTTTATTCATTTAATAATTGGCTAGTGAGGGATAGAGGAGCGACACTTGATAGTTATGTTATGCCGCCTGTAGGGGCATGGATAGTCTGCGGTTATGGTCGGATGGGGCATGAAATTAACCGGGTTTTAAGCCAATACGGTATTAAAGTCGCTATTATTGATCCTCATGATTTTAAGGGCGAGGAGCATATAGATCGCTACATTGTGGGAAGAACCACATCTAAAACGCTTAGCAAGGCAGGTATTGAGAATGCTGTTGGAATTCTTTCAGGTACCAATGATGACGGACATAACTTGGGCATTTTATTGAATGCACGCTATTTTAATAAAAAATTATTTACTATTGTCCGTCAAAACAGGCATGAAAATGAAGTTGCCTTTCGAGCAACAGAAGTTGACATGATTATGCAACCAACATTGGTCGCAGCCAGAAAAATCTTATTTTTATTAATAGCACCTTTATTAAAATCTTTTTTCAGGTATTTACTGGAACATAAACCAGGTCGAAGAGAGAAAATGGAGGCTGTTATTACTAGCTTGCGAGAAAAAGTAGGAAATGAGACTCCTCATTTAGTGACCATTAATTTTACCAGAGAAAAAAGCAAAGCTGTTTTGGATTTGCTAGATCAAGGTAAAAAGGTTTATCTAGGTGATTTAATCAAGGATCCCAGAGGACGTGATGTAAAGTTGGATCTGGTGGTATTTGTTATAAAATCAGCGGATAAAGAATTTATTTTACCTGCCAATGATTATGAAATAAAAGAAAATGATCAACTATTATTCTGTGGGACAGAGCTTGCCCATCGATTGTTTAATGCAACGATTAATAGTGAATATAAATTATTTTATATTCAAAATGGTGTGTATAAGCCTAGAAGTTATTTGGCCAGGTGGCTGGTTGGTAAAATAAATAAAGCAGGTGTTTAAGATTGAGGAAGACTAAAAATACAGTACCATATTTTTAGCCTTTGGTCTTTAGCCGTTAACAATATGATTTTTTAGTTCTTTGGGTAAAGAAAAAACCACCTTCTCTTCAATGCCTTGTATTTCAACAGCCCCTGTTCCACCCCATTGCTTTAATTGATCAATCACAGCCTGAACTAAGACTTCAGGTGCTGATGCGCCAGCCGTGACACCTACTACATCAATATCTTTAAACCATGATTCTTGCATATCCGCAGCGGTATCAATTAGAAACGCAGTCTTACCTAGTTGTTCAGCAATTTCTCGTAAACGATTTGAATTAGAACTATTAGGAGAGCCAACTACCAAAATAACATCTGCTGTTTCAGCCAGGTTATGAATAGCATCCTGGCGATTTTGTGTGGCATAGCAAATATCATCTTTTTTCTGTTCCTGAATATTAGGAAGATATTTATGTAAGGCATCAACCATAACCTGGGTATCAGTCATGGATAGGGTGGTCTGAGTGACATAAGCCAATTCTTTTGGGTTATTAACCTTTAAGTTTTTAACATCTTCAGGTGTTTCAACTAAATATATATTTCCATCTTTGGTTAATTTCTCATATTGCCCCATAGTCCCTTCAACTTCAGGGTGTCCGGCATGACCAATAAGAATCACTTCGCGACCTGCTCTTGCATGTTTAGCAACCTGAATATGAACTTTGGTCACCAAAGGACAGGTTGCGTCAAAAACAGTTAAATTACGATCTTTAGATTCCTGCTGTACTTTTTTAGACACACCATGGGCACTAAAAATCAAATAAGAACCTTCAGGTACTTCACTGACATCTTCAATAAAAATAGCTCCCTTATCCCTTAATCCTTCAACAACAGTACGGTTATGTACAACTTCATGCCGTACATAGATGGGCGCACCAAAAGCTTCAATAGCCTGGTCAACTATTTCAATAGCGCGGTCAACACCAGCACAAAATCCACGAGGGTTAGCGAGTTTAATTTGCATATCTTGAGTTCTTTACTTGGTTAATACGGGGGTATTCTAACTTAACTCTATGTTTGAGACGATAATTATTCCACGATAAAAATGCTTTGATTATGGCTGATTTATAAAAATATCAGCTTAATTAACTTAAGGATTGCTTGAATTGTACAGACCAGGAATAAAACTCTTCATGGTATGACAATAAAACAGGAATAATTAATAATACCAAAACAGTGGAAAACATTAAACCAAAGGCGATTGCTGTCGCCATGGGGATTAAAAACTGGGCTTGTAATGAGGTTTCAAATAATAGTGGGGCAAGGCCTGCAATAGTGGTTAAAGAGGTGAGCATAACAGCTCTTAATCGTTGGCAGGATGCTTCTATCAAAGCCTCTTGTGTTTTCATGCCTTGATTGATTAATTTTTGGTAAAAACTGACTAGAATAATGGAGTCGTTGATAACGATGCCAGATAGCCCAAAAAAACCAAACAGGGATAAAATAGTTAAGTCAATACCTAAAAACAAATGACCAAATAATGCACCAATCAAACCAAATGGGATGGCTGCCATAACCACTAATGGCCAGCCATATGAAGCAAAAACCCAGGCTAAAACTAAATAGATGAGTGTTAAGCCAATGAGTAAACCATAGCGCATATCTGCCATAGTTTCGGCTTGATCCGCTGAACGTCCCTCTAGCGAATAATTGATACCATAAGTAGCGGTAAGGTCAGGTAAGATGGTTTTTTCTAAAGACGCTAATATTAAATTAGCATTATTAATTTCAGGATCTATTTCAGCGGATATTTCTATGGCTAATTGACCCTCTGCATGGCGTAAAACCTCAAATCCACGATTGGATGACCAGTCAACAATGCTGCTTAAAAGCACACTTTGTCCTGAATTTAGCATAATTTCCAGGTGATTAAGCGCACTGAGTAATTGTTTTTCATGATCAGGCAAAGTCACTGTTACTTCAATCTCATCCAGGTCATCTTGAAATAACTGGATAAGTTTGCCATCAAAAGCAGTGCGTAATTGTTGACCCAATTCTGCTACGGTTAGACCCAAAGCTTCTCCATGCGCATTAAGTTTGTATATTAGTTGATGACGACCATAAGGCATATCATCTTCAATATCACTTACCCCTGGAATATCTTGAATTGAATTAGCAAAGGCCATGGCTGCCTGTTTAAGTTGCTCAGGATTGCTGCCTGTTAAGCGGATAGACAAATCACGCCCTGGTGGGCCAACTGTACGACCAGTAATAGTTAAGTTATCCAGGCCAGGCGGGAGTTGTATACGCTGTTTCCATTCTTTAATAAAGTCAGTATTACGAACAGACCTTTGATCGGGTTGTAGTAATTCAATAGTCATTGAGCCAAGATGATCGCCAGTATGAACCGTTTTATCTCTATCAGAGAAGCCAGTGCCATGACGATTAAGATGGGTTAAAACTAATGTTTGATCAGATAACGCCTGGTCTGTCAGCTTTAAGCTTAGTTGCAGATGCTTTAAAAATTGATCAACCTGTGTTTTTGGGGTTCCAGGTACAAAGGCAATATTAGCATAAATTAAAGTGGACTCAGGCGAGGGGAAAAATCGAAATTTGAGTCGCTGACTGGCTAATAAGCCTATAGTAATGATTAATAAACAGATGATTGTGCTTAAAGCGATGGCACGGTGATTAAGTGTTAAGGTAATAATTTTTTTAAATTGATTGTTTTTCCAGTGATCAAAACGATCATTAAAGCGTTTGTGCAGACTATCTTTTTCATGCTGATCCATTTTTAAAAAAGAATGGCGTAAATGTGCTGGCAAAACAAAAAAACTTTCAATCACTGAGGCGATAATGACAGTAACAATCACTAACGGAATGGCAAATAGAATTTTTCCTGTAGGACCACCAATCAGCATTAAAGGGATAAAAGCAGCAACAGTAGTTAAAGATGAGGCGATAACAGGGGCAAACATTCGTCTGGCACCCCCTTCGGCTGCTAATAAAGGGGCTTCACCTGCCTGATAATGAGATAAGGCATCTTCCCCAACAACAATCGCATCATCAACGATAATGCCTAATGCCATAATTAAGGCAAATAGACTGATCATATTAATACTACCACCTGCAAAATACAGAATTAACAGGCTGGCCAGAAAAGAAACAGGGATACCAAAGGCAACCCACAAAGCAATACGCGGACTTAAAAAAAGATAGAGGATGGCAATAACCAGCACTAAGCCCCCTCCTCCATTTTTAATAAGCAGTTGAATACGGTCTTTAACTAAATGCCAGGTTTCATCATAAACATGTATGGTAATACCCGCTGGTAAGGTTGCCTGGGTTGTTGTCAGCCAGTTTTGGAAAATATCAGCGGACTTAAAAGAATCCCCTTGCTCTGCTCGACGTAAAACCATTTCAACCGCAGGTTTACCATCGACACTTAGAGTAACCCCACCCTTCTTATTTTGGCGTTTAATGACAGCTATATCGCCTAAGTTAATACGCTGGGTGGCATCACTAATAATAGCTAGTCTGGCAAAACCTTGCTCGTTTCGGCGTTGATCCAAACTACGTAACTCAGTAGCGGCATCATTTTCACCAAAAGTACCAGCAGGCAAATCCCTGCTTAATGCTTTAATACGTTCTCCGACTTGATCCAGGCTGAGGTCTAGATGTTGTAGAGTGTCGTGAGATATTTGAATAGATATTTCTTGATCAGGCAAACCCGAAACATCAACCTTATCAATCCCTGCATCAAGTAATTGTTGTTCAAAGGTATTGCTTAAACTTCTTAATTCGGTAAGATTTTCGGAGCCATAGATTAAAACCCTGGCAACTTGTTCATACCGATTAATATTGATAACACTTGGTTCCTCTGCATCAGTGGGTAGATTACGAAACTCATCTACTTTTTGTTTGACCTGGTTTAAAGCCAAAATAATGTTGGTACCTTCGACCAGCTCTAAAGAAATTGATGACCGCCCCTGTGAAGAGGTAGAAGTAAGTTTACGTAAATTATCAATAGATTTAACCGTTTGCTCAAGTGGTATGGTAATTGAAGACTCAACATCTTCTGCACTTGCACCACTCCAGGCCACATTTATTTGTATATAATCTAAATTAAAATTAGGAAAGTAACGAATATTCAGCTTATGTAGTGCAAAAAAACCACCCAATATCATCATTAGCATTAATAAGTTAGCAGCTACTTTATGATGCGCGAAAAAACCTAACAAGTCAGTATGCTGTTTCATGATTATTGAATGCTGGTTAGCACTTTTAAACCATTAATTGCATTAGGTAAGTGAGTGATAAGAATTTCATCACCTTGTTGCAATTGCTCACTAAAGACCAATAATTTCTCGGTATTATTTTCAATATAGTTACCAACCGTTTGAACCAACACAAGCTCTAGTCGATGATTAACAATACGATAAATTCGATTATTATCGTATAACGCTGAATACGGTAATACAATGACATTTTCCTTGTTAGGTCGCTGTAATGACAGGCTGATTGAACTACCAGGTCTAACCCATTCATTACCTGAGTCAATGCTAAATAAAGCATCTACGCCACGGCTGTCAGCCATACCAGAAAGACGGTTTAAGGTGAGTTGTAGTGGCGTACCTGCATAATCAGCCGATGCGGATAAAGTTTGCTGGATAAAAAGTGCTTTTTGTATCTCATTTTGAAAAGAAGAAGGAATCTTGGCGCGAATTTCCAGTTGTTCAGTTGAATAAAAAGACAGTAAAACCTGGTTTTCTTTTACCTGGTCGCCTAGGGAGACAGATAGTTTTTCTATAAAACCATCAAAAGAGGCGATAATTTGGCTACGCTCTAAATCTAATTGGGTAAGCTGTACATCTGCTTCAGCATGTGAAAGTCGAGCATTAAGTTGTTGTAAGCGTGCTGAGTGGTCTTCTAAAGCCAGTTTACGATTAGTAAAAGAAAGTTGCTGGCGATTAAGTTCTTCTTGTGCTTGTTCTAATGTAGCGGTAGAACCCAGTTTTTTTTCTTTTAATAAAGTGGCGCGTTTTACCGCTGAATATTCCAGATTTAGAATATGTCGTTCATGGGAAATAGATTTTTTATCCGCCTTATGACGGGACTGTTCACTGAGTATAAGGGCTTTTAATTCACTCACACGTGCAGACGCTTGGTCTAAGTAAGGCTTAAAATCACGTTCATCTAAAGACAATAATAATTGCCCTTTTTTAATAGCATCACCTTCACGAACATAAACTGCTGTCACTTGACTTTTATTAGGTGCCGTTGCAGACACCAGTGCTGGTGATTCTATCTGTCCATATAAAGACAACGTGGGTGAGTAGGATTGTGGATTAGCAATAAGGGACTTTACGTGCCAAATTCGTTCTTTAATAGCTGTAGGTACAGAGGAAGGCTGGGATAGCTTGAGTAATGCAAAAACAGCGATACCAAATAGAATAATTAGGACAGGAAGTAGCTGTTTTAGAGTGAGTTTTTTCATTGGGTGTATGGTTGATCCAAATTAAGATCAATTGTTTTTCGCAAGTATATACTATTTACCAAGCCGTTTTTACGGGGTATTGAGTAATTAACTCATCTTAAAGGGCACCTCTATTAATTCATGACTGGCATCTATACGTTTAAAATATTCGATAACTGCGTTGAAAATCTTGTTAATAGCTTGCTATTAACTGCGATCTTCGCCTTGTTCTCAAATATTTTAAGCGCACATCTGCTCAGCCAGAATTGATAGAGGTACCCTAAAGTTAATAAAACAGATAATTAATAATAACGAGACAACAAGCCTTTCTCATAACCCTTAGGCAATGGAATTTTAACTTCATAACCCCCACCAGCAGCTTGTTGCATTTCTTTGTCGTACATATCAGTCATGCTGGTTACAGTAATATCCTGGTTGCCTTCGGGTAAAATTAATTCAAGTTTATCACCGACAGCAAATTTATTTTTTACATCAATAATAGCAATACCCGTTTCTTTATCAAAATTTCTGATTTCGCCACAAAACTGTTGTTGATGACTTTTAGAATAACCTGTTAAATAGTTTTGCTGTTCATGGGTGTGATGGCGTTGATAAAAGCCGTCGGTGTAACCTCTATTAGCCAGGTTTTCTAAAACACCGATTAATTCTGGTTGAAAATCACGTCCAGCAAGTGCATCATCAATCGCTTGTCTATAGGTTTGTGCAGTACGAGCCACATAATAATGCGATTTAGTGCGCCCCTCAATTTTAAGACAGTCTATACCAATATCAACTAAACGCTGGATATGTTCAATAGCGCGTAAATCCTTAGAATTCATGATATAGGTGCCATTCTCATCTTCCATGATAGGTAATAGCTCACCTTTTCTACCTTCTTCTTCAAGGAAATAAGTTTTATCCGCCAAGGGATGACGTTCTGCACCGCCACAACTGGCATTGCTAATATCATTCATAGAAATAGCTGCATTATCTAACACATAATCCCCCTCTGCATTTTCATGTGCGGGTAAGGTATCGTATTTCCAGCGACAAGAATTAGTACATGTGCCTTGGTTAGGATCGCGGTGGTTAAAATAGCCTGATAACAAACAGCGACCCGAATAAGCAATACATAAAGCACCGTGAACAAAGACTTCTAATTCAATGTCTGGACAGTGTTGACGAATCTCTTCAATCTCATCTAAGGATAATTCACGAGAAAGAATAATACGTTCCACACCTTGATTTTGCCAGAACTTAACCGTCGCATAATTAACAGTATTAGCTTGCACTGATAAATGAATCGGCATCTCAGGCCATTTTTCTCGTGTCATCATAATTAAACCAGGGTCAGCCATAATTAAAGCATCTGGTTTCATGGCAACAATAGGCTCCATATCGGCCATAAATGTTTTAATTTTAGAGTTATGAGGGATGACGTTAGTGGCTAGAAAAAATTTTTTTCCCAGTGAATGGGCTTCATTAATCCCCGTTGCTAAGTTGTCTTCTAAAAAATCATTGTTACGAACACGTAAGCTATAGCGAGGCTGGCCTGCATAAACAGCATCTGCTCCATAAGCAAAAGCATAACGCATGTTTTTTAAAGTGCCAGCTGGGGATAGCAATTCTACTTGTTTCATTGGGGTATTTTATTAAAAATCACAGGTAATATTTTACCATTGATTATGTAAAACAGGGGCAACGACTTATGATATTTCTCGGATTTATTTTATCAGCAATATATTTTAATTGTTCCAAAAGTTTTGACACCTTATCTCCTTCTCCAGAGGAAGAAGGTAGGGATGAGGGGGAAATAGCATGCAAGAACTTTTGGAACGATTAATACTCTTCAGGTTTAAGAATACCTGGTTTTTGGAGAAGTATTTGTTTTGTTAAGAACGGCTAAAGCAGCAAAACCTCCATAAGGCTTTAAGCCCAGAGTAATTGAGGAGGATGAGGATTCAAATGACTGGTGGTTTTATTACCTGTGCGATTTGTTAAAAAAAGGTCTCTGATTTCAATACCATTAGCCGCTATAGCCGTTAAAAAAAGCAACTCGGCTTCACGGACAAATCCACAATTAAAACAAGCCGCTTGGAAGCCACACCCCATTACCCTGTAATTAGCGAACTAAAGCTCGCCCTACCATGCCCATTTAGCCTTTATCCCACGGATGTGTCAGGTTATAACCAACCCCATCCCAAAACTCACAGATTTCACGATAAGGATCAGTTTGCACCGCCACCGCCGGGACATTTAGAACCATATACTCTTTTTTATCGCGGCTAAATTTCGGCCAATTTTTAGCCACCAATGATAATGCCACATCGCCATTAGGGTTTAAATACCATGCGAAATTTGTCCAATAATCCATAACAGTTTCTGAAAGCGTTGCTTCCTGCGCGGAAAATTTACCACCTATTTTATCTGCGGTATGAAATACAAACGGCAGTTCTGCGCCATGACAAACATTATCATCCGTCTGACAATCTGCCCCACCCCAGACTTTAAAAGATGGCTGATGATTAAATAGATAGCTATAAACGGGGGCTTTGACATTAGTCGAAATATAGCGGGTACTGCATTTCAGAAAATTGTCTGTCTGAACACGTGCCCACAAAGCACTGTTTGTGTTACCGCTCTGCGCTGGATATTTGGCAATAACCTTCTGGAAAGATAGGTCAAATAATGATGCCGCCCACGCTGAATAGTTGCTGGGCGTAATTGATCGTCCATCAACCAATAAAACTGCCTCGTTTTTGTTTGTTCCCAGCAATATTGGTTTATTTAACTCGCTTTCGGAAACAGCGGCAACTGGCTGACGAGTCAGCAATACCCTGTCAATCACCGGAGCAAAGGGTATGTAATATTTTGCGCCTGAAAACACCGTACTCATCGGTAATACAAAACCATCCTGAGCCGCCAGAAGATCATTTACAGTCTTATTTTGCAGGCATTCCAAATCTCGGCAGTTCAGCCCTTGTTTAAAAATATTGCCGACATTAATCTGATCTTCAAGTCGCTTGTAAGGCAGAGCAAAAAAGTTGCTTTCCATAATGGCTGCTCTAAATAACCCCTCACTGCCGGGCGCAGAAAACAGATGCAAACCAACTGACATTGCACCTGCGCTTTCCCCAAAAATGGTCACCTTACTGGGGTCACCACCAAAAGCTGTAATGTTATTTTGCACCCAGGACAACGCCAGCTGCTGATCCATAAAGCCATAATTTCCGGTTAACTCATCGCTTGCCAAAAAGCCAAGCACGCCCAGTCTATAGTTAAAACTAACCAAAATAACATCTTTGTTTGCCGCTAGATAAGCACCATCGTACAACGCATCAGAACTATCACCTGTCACAAATCCACCGCCATAAATAAACACCATAACTGGAAGTTTTTTAGCCTTTTCAATATTGATAGGTGTCCAGATATTCAGGTTTAAACAGTCCTCACTTTGGCGGGTTGATTGCAATTTTCTACTACTGAATAAATGAATATTCCTAGGGTGAATAGCACTATAATGTTTAGTCGCCAGGCTGTTAGTCGATGGCTGATGAACAGCCTGCGGGCAGACTGACCCGTACTGCACCGCAGCCAGTGTTTTAGTCCACGGTTTTTTAGGAACGGGTGGTTTCCAACGCCTATCTCTCGCGGTTGATTCAGCAAAAGGAATACCTAAAAATGCCTTGGCTTGTTTACCTGATTCCGTCATTACACGCTTGCCACACACCGACCCAGCTTTGCTTGTTATCAACTCGGTAGTGCAAGCCAGTTCTGCACTTACATTGGCTACTGGACTCATGTAAAGCACTGCAAAGAGTAGAGTTATTACAGCAATACGACACTCCTTAATTATTTTTTTCATCCATATACCCTGTTAACTTATCCGCTAAAATTTGCACATTTGGTTGCCGAAGAAGGCTGTAATGGTCACCAGATACTTTCTCTGTGTGCAGCTCACCTTGCACTAATTCCGACCAACCTTCCGCTTTTGCATAGTCCGGCGCACTCACCCCTCTGTTCGCATTATTGACATAAAATAGTTTGATGCTGCCCTGATATTGCTGTGGCGTATAATTATTCATCGCCTGAACATTGGCAGCAAATACGCTAAATAATCGGTGCAGTTGCTCTGAGTCAATATCCGCCAATAACAAACCACCCTGTTTTGCCTGCTTAAAAATAACATCTAGTTGCTGAGTTAGTGTGTATTGGCTTGCCGAACGGCTAACTATTTTCTCAACATCACCCAATCCCAAATCTCTGGCAAACGCCATTAGCAATAATGTTTCACTATCCCCATCGCTGTGCTGCATGTGTGTTTTAATATAATCCTGTTCAAATGCCTGCACTGCGCCAGGTGTATGGCTTTCTATTAATACCAGGGTACTTACCTGCTCACCCTCTTGTTCCAGCTGTCTGGCAATCTCATAGGCGATAACACCGCCCATAGACCACCCCCCCAGTTGATAAGGCCCCTGTGCCTGAACACTGCGTATCTCGATTATATAAAGTGCCGCCAGTTCCTCTATGGTTTCCGGATACTCCTCGGCATCACTATTCGGCGCTTGTAAACCGTAGAAAGGGCGTTGCTCACCCATGCTTTGTGACAGTTCTTGATAGCATAATATGCTTCCTCCCACGGCATGAATGCAAAAGAAGGGCGGTTCTTTGCCCTTAGGCTGCAAGCAAACAAGTGGAGTCCACGGCTTTACGTTTTGTTGTAATAATTGTGCCTGTGCAGCAATATCAGATGCCTGAAACAATGATGAAATGGGCAGTTCTTTGTCGAATCTTTTTTGAATAACTGCCATCAGCCGAACAGATAATAAAGAATGACCACCAAGATCGAAGAAATTGTCATGCACCCCTATTCGCTCAACATTCAAAACCTGCTGCCAAATTTCAGCTAATTGCGATTCAATCTCTGTCCTAGGGGCAATATAGCGATGATTTTCATCTGCATCTACATCCAATTGCATTAATGCTTTAGAGTCCACTTTGCGACTGGCTGTTAATGGAATGTGCTCCACTGATACAAAAACAGATGGAATCATATAGTCTGGCAGACTAACTATTAGCGCTTGTTTTAAAGCGCGGGTATTAAGTGTATTTTCTGCTTCGTTTTGTACAGCAAAGGCGATTAACTGTGTGCTGCCGTTAATCTGTTTGGCAAGCACCACAGCATGTTTAATTGAGTCCAATGCCAGTAACGCCGTTTCTATCTCGCCACATTCAACGCGAAACCCTCTGATTTTGACCTGATGATCCATGCGTCCCATAAACTCTATCGAGCCATCCTCTAACCAGCGCACTAAATCACCTGTTTTATACAGTCGTTTGCCTTGTTTAAAAGGATCATCGATAAATTTCTGTTCAGTTAATTCAGGCTGGTTTAAATAGCCAATGGCAAGCCCTGCCCCTCCAATATGCATTTCTCCAGAAACCCCAACAGGAACTGGCTGGTCATAAGCATCAAGTATATAAACACTTTCATTAACAAGCGGACGACCTATTGGAATAGTCGACGCTGTTGCTGCCGCAGGATTTTCTGCATCAACCTCAAACACTGTACTGGTAATTGTCGTTTCAGTAGGGCCATAAGCGTTAAGCAATCGGCAATCGCGTAAGGGACTAATGCGCCACAGCTTGACCGTTTCAACAGATAATACCTCACCGCCGGTAATAATCAGCTTTAATGAAGCCACTGCCGCCCATTCAGCTTCACTTCGTGTATCTAACAACAACTCATATAAATAAGACGGCGGCACATCGACCACGCTAATGTCCAGCTCCATAACCTTGCTTCTAAATGCTTGCGATGACCACAGTTCATTCGGCCTAATAACCACCGTTGCGCCAACTAACAGTGCGGGTAGCAGTTGTTCCAATGATGCATCAACATTTATCGAAGCAAATTGCAGTACCTTATCTGCTGGTGTGAGTTGGTAATAATCACCCATCACCTGACAGTGATGGCTGAGTGCGCCATGGGAAATAACCACCCCTTTGGGCTGACCGGTAGAACCTGAGGTGTAAATAACATAGGCCGCTTGGCTTAACTTAACAGTGGGTATTAAATCAGTCTCGGATGCTAAAATGGCTTGCCATTGTGTATCGATTGCAAAACTACTGCACGCACTCGCAGAAAGCAGATCAGCGAATTTCTCTTGTAATTTTTCCTCAGTTATCAGCACCTTGATTTTACTATTATCGAGTAGATATTGAATCCGCTGTTCAGGGTCGCTAGGTACTATCGGTACATAAACTGCACCAGCTTTAAAAATAGCCAGCATTGCCACAACCATGTGCAAACTTCGGTCCATACAAACGCCGACCAGATCATTCTCTGTTACACCACTGTTTAACAGATAATTTGCCAGTTTAGAACTGTGCTGATCCAGCTCTTTGTAACTTAACTGCTGGCCTTCAAATAACAGAGCTGTGCTGCCAGGATTCTGTTGCACTTGCTGTTGAAAGAGTTCAACTATAGATTGTTCCTTATCATAATCTATCTCGCATATATTCCACTTGCTTAGAAACTGCTGTTTTTCCTGAGCAGACAGCAATTCATGATCTGCTATATTGACATCAGGCTGAGCGATAACTGAGCTAAGCAAATTGCTATAGTGCGTCATAATTCTGGCTATGGTACCAGCCTTAAATAAATCAGTGTTGTAATCTATTTTTAATAAGAACTGCTCTGCACCTTGGTACACTTCTAAAGTAAAATCGTGACTCCCTTCCTGATTTATGCCCGACAGAAACTCTACAGGTATTGCCATTTCATCACTGAGCAAATCATTCGGCTGAAGGAAGTTTTGATAGGCGTATGTAACTTGAAACAGCGGTGACCTTGCCTGATCCCGACTGACATTTAATTCTTTCAATAAAGTCGGAAATGGATAGTCAGAATTATCCACACCATCAGCAACCGTCATCTGTAGACTGTTTAATAAATCGCTAAAGCCCTGTTGTCCAGATATTTGGCACCGAATGACAATCATATTGATAAAATAACCAATGATCTGTTCAAATCGACTTTCCGGCCGTCCCAAAATTGGCATACCGATTAATATATCCTCATCACCCGAATATCGATGCAGCAACATATTTAGCACACCCAGGAACAGTACGGACAAATTTACCCGTAAAGACTTTGCTAACGCCTTAACTTTTCCAGATAACTCCGGCGTGAGCATTAATTCATAACTGGCACCTTTAAAGCGCTGTACTGCTGGCCGTTTATGATCACAAGGTAAAGACAATACGGGCAGATCACCAGACAGCTGTGACTTCCAATAATTTAGCTGTGCCAAACCTTGTTCACCTGCCAAAAACTGCTGCTGCCACTGCACAAAATCGAAATAGCTGGTTTGCACTGGCTTTAGAGCCAGTATAGTTCCCGCAACCAACTGTTGGTAAGCCTGCATTAATGCCTTTATTAACAACACGGCAGAACTACCATCAAAAACGATGTGATGCACGGTAATCAGCACATAGGTCTCATCTGCCTGAGTTGGCGAAAACAGATGCACCCGAAACAATGAGCCATGTGCCAGATCAAAGGCTTGCTTACTCTTTTCTCTGAGCAACTCGACGATATCAGCTTCATCCGTCAGGTCAATATTTTCATGTTCAAAACACAGATGTGTTTCTGGTATCAGGGTTTGATACAGTTCCCCGTTGTTTTGTTGAAAAGTAGCTCCCAACAAGGGATAATATTGCAAAATATATTTGCAGGCACGTTGAAACACACTACGGTTCAGTCCTGCCTTAAAACGTAGCGCAATAGGCACATTATAAGCACTCATTTGTGGATTAAACTGGTGTAGTAACCACAACCCTTTTTGGCCTTCAGACAAGGGTGATGTCAGCGGCTGAGTGGTCACTTGCGATTCTAGTGTTTTATCATCAGCCGATAATTTAGAATTGTTTTTTTTTAGCTGTTTCGGTGCCTTAGTCAAGCAATATTCAGCAAGTGAAATTAGTGTGTCATGTAGCAATAGATCCTTTGTTGATATTTTTAGCTGAAAAACCTCATCCAAGCCATGCCTTAGTTTCATGGCAAACATAGAATCAGCACCATAATCCTGAAGATTTTTGCTCATACTTATTTCGCTAACGGGGATACCCAGTTCCTGTGACAGGCGAGTTATTAAATAGTGTTGTATATTATCCAATATTGGCCTTAATGGATCAGGATCAATCGCCATTGCCTCTTGTTCCGCCGCAATTAATAAGGGCGCATCTGCCGATAATGGCTTGCCACCCAGCCAGTAGCTTTTCTTATCGAAAGGATAGCTTGGTAACGCTATTCTGTGTAACGTTTGGTTCTGATACATCGGTTGCCACACAATCTTAACGCCCTTAACCCAATACACTGCCAACTTACTAAGATCCTTTTCGGCTAGTAAGAGTTGCAATATCGACTGCCCCGTTTCTCCTAACAACAAATTTTTAATATCCGAATTATCTTGTTCCTGATCTCCGCTAAAAATATTTTCCGAAGAACCGCTGTTATTTTCTAAATATGCCTGTAGTCCATGAATGAGTTGATCTTGGTCATCAACCACCAAAGCCATCCTATAAGCCATGACTTCCCGCCCCGTTTGCAGCGTATAAGCCAGATTATCCAGCGGCAACTCGGGTTGTTGTTCAATAAACGCCAGCATATTGCGCACAACGACATGAAGTTGCTCCGCTGTTCTAGCAGAGAACAGCATTAACTGCGATGAATTCGTCTTGTCGATAACTGGCTCTTGTTGACTGACTGGTTCATATTCTTCGACGATCAAATGTGCATTAGAGCCACCGGCACCAAATGAGCTGACTGTTGCCAGTCGTAAGCATTCGCCCTGTCCATCTATTATGGGTCGATACCATGGTTCAAGCTGTCGTTGCAAATAGAACGGCGTTTGTTCAAAGCTTATCTCTGGATTGAGCGGTTCAGCTTTAATTGTCGGTACCAACTGCTGATGTTGCAATTGTAAAACCACCTTAATCAATTGCGACATGCCTGATGCCGCCTCGGCATGACCAATATTAGCTTTGGCCGAACCAATGGCACAAAACTGTTGTTCTGCCGTATATTGTTGAAAGCCTGCTGTTAGCGCCTTGAGTTCAATAGCATCACCCAAAGGTGAGCCATTGGCTGCCGACTCGACATAACTGATGGTACGCGGATCAATTTCGGCTCTGGCAAAATTGCCTACAATCAAATCCGTCTGAGCCGATGAATTGGGAACCGAGTAGCCATTAGATTGCCCACCATGATTAATTGCTGTCGATTTAATAACTGCCAAAATAGTATCATTATCTGCAATTGCAGCCGCTAACGGCTTTAACAATACTGCGCCAACGGTTTCAGCCGGAATATAGCCATCGCCATCGCCAAAACTAGTACTATCAGGGTGACTGCCGACAATCTGTGCGCTGCTTAAACCCAGGTACTTTTTAGGATGAATCGTTAAATTAATGCCACCGGCAATAGCGGTTT
>JAGLUC010000430.1 GCA_023134955.1 Methylococcales bacterium
GAACCTATTTCAGCTAAAACTGCTGTGGTAGATCCGGCTGTTTGCCAACCTGTTTTAGATAAACTGAAACAAAAAAGCTGGTCGTTAGACTATATCTTCAATACTCATCATCATAGTGACCATATAGGTGCTAATTTAGAATTAAAAGCTGCAACAAACTGTCAAATATTAGCGGCTAAAGCGGATCAACATAGGATTCCTGGGATTGATAAAGCACTTAAAAACGATGATGAGATAACGCTGGGGAAGGAAGTTATCAAAGTTATTGAAACCCCTGGACATACACTGGGACACATTGTTTTCCATTTTTATAATAGCAATAATTTATTTTGTGGCGACACTTTGTTTTCTATGGGTTGTGGTCGTTTATTTGAAGGCTCGGCCGAACAAATGTGGCATTCATTACAGCGATTAAAAGCTTTACCTAAAGAAACAAAAATTTATTGTGCACATGAATATACCCTGGCCAATGGAAACTTTGCTTTAACACTAGAACCTAAAAACCAGGCACTGAAACTACGTATACTGCAAGTTAATCAACTTAGAGCCGACAACAAGCCAACTATTCCAAGCACTTTAGAACAGGAACTGGCAACTAATCCTTTTCTTAGAGAAGATAGTTTAGAATTACAACAGAGTATTAATAGGGTGGGAAAACCTGCTATAGAGGTTTTTAGACATATCAGGAAATTGAAAGATAGTTTTTAAGATGGGATAAACTGAAAATAACCATCCTTTAATTTCCTGGATAATGTTAGTGATTTTAAACCTCTATCTCCACCTGTCTCTATTAAAACCAGGATTCCTAATAACGACATATCCTCTAGGGTGTCGTCGGTAATAAGTGTTACCAGCATGAAAATAATCCATTCCGTCCCAGTGTAAGCTAAAGTGGAGTCGAGGTAGTGATAATACTATCGCACCAATGGGACCATCAACAATATGATATTCATTTCGGTATGGGCGATAAAAATAGCCATCAAAAAAGAAATATTCCAAATCATTAAAGAACATACGCCTGGAACCATAGGGTAAATAACGTGTATTGTAACCAGGTCTATAGTAATTATGTCTACGACCTGGAGGATTAAATGAGGGTGTCTGGCGAGTTCTTTTTGTTTTATAAGAGTGCCTTGGACTATCGTAATGACTACGACTAGGGGGATTAAACGAAGATGCCCGCTTAGTACTTCTCGCTTTAAAAGTTGATTTTTGCTTATGTGTCGAATGAGATGAAGATCTTTGTGATTTTTTTGATGCAGCCCTGTTTACACCAAATCTACTATCTGCGAATATTGTTTGGCTGATTAACAACAAGATAATGCTGAAAACCACTTTTTTAGAAATATTCATCATTATTCTCCTTCCCCACTGAAACCTTAATCGAATATAAAAATGATCTAATGCTGCGACTTTTAAGCCATTGCAATAGTTCATTAATATATTCTATTAACAATCCAGGCAATCTTGCAGTTTTTTTAAACCTTAAAGCTATTTTCCTATTATCCTCTCACTCAGCAAACTATTTTCATTACCAATATTACGTGTCATATACATCATAACTGCCAATATCACTAACAATAACACTGTACCACCCATCAATGCATGATCTTCCAGTTTGAGTAGTGAATACGACATAAAATATAGCCCTGATAATAAAATAGTAATAATTCCTGCCCTCCCTAAACTCCGAATAGCCGCGTAGGCGTATAAACTAATCAAAGCAATAATAATGACTGCTGCTGAAATATAGGCAATAAAAAATCCACTTTGTTCAGCCATAGATAAGAGGGTTAAATAAAACATGGATAGTGCCAGACCTATCATGCCGTATTGCACAATATGCAGGCGTTTGCCAATTCCCATCTCAAAAATCAAAAAAGTAATATAGGTTAAGATAAAAAATAACGAACCATATTTTATCGCGCGTGTTATTTTTGAGTATAAAGATACTGATTCAAACAGGTTTACCCCGCGCTAAAATTCCCAATATTAAAATTTTCAGTTTCCGCTGTAAAACTATACTAATTAGTGTATTGTGGAAAACCTTTGTTATGTTTCAACCCTAGAAGAATGGATGCTATTGAAGAACAGATAAATCATTTCTTTGTGCAAGCATTATAATTTGATTATTTCACGTTAGAACAGGAAGCCATAAATACAGGTATGCTGTGAAATTCCATGTGATTTTGAACTCCAAAACTTAACTATTAAATATGTCAAAATTAGCAATTATCGGTGGTACAGGACTTAGCCAAATCAAAGGCTTAAAAATCACTCAAAGCCAATCTATAGAAACACCTTTTGGCTCACCTTCTGCCGAATTCATTTGCGGAAATATTAATGAACAAGACATTATTTTTCTTGCTCGCCATGGTAATCCACATCATATTGCGCCTCATAAAATAAATTATCGGGCTAATATTTGGGGGCTTAAAAAGCTTGGTGTGACTGAAATTATTGCCGTTGCCGCTGTTGGTGGTATTACCTCAGCAATGGAGCCTGCTCATATTGCCTTGCCAGATCAAATTATTGATTACAGTTACAGTCGGGAGCATACTTTTTTTGCTGATGATTTAGAAGAAGTAACCCATATTGATTTTACTTTCCCTTACACCCCACAATTACGTCAGCGTTTAATCAAAGCGGCTGAAAAACTATCATTAAATATTACATCTACTGCCACCTATGGTTGCACTCAAGGTCCAAGACTGGAATCAGCCGCAGAAATAACCCGTATGGAACGTGATGGTTGTGATTTAGTTGGTATGACAGGAATGCCAGAAGCAGCTTTAGCTAGAGAGTTAAATATTGATTATGCATCTGTTGCTGTTGTTGCAAACTGGGCAGCAGGAAAGTCAGACGGTGAAATAACCATGTCTGAAATAGAACACCATTTAAAAAGTGGGATGAGCAATACACTTAAGCTATTATCTGCATTTTTATCAAACCAATTCGAGTGACAAAATTGCCACGATAATTTATAAAAGATTAACCTCTATATCTGATACAACTGAAAGTTTATTGCGTCTTGTATCTTATTCATTTTTGCTAGAAGAAATTGAGGAGCAGAGCCATTGCTTAATTAACTAAAAAACACGCCATGATAAACAAAAAAACCCATTAAAATCACAATAATAACAATTTGTGCAACTCGAACATATTTATTACCTGCCAAAATTGCCTGCATTTCTATACGAGTAACTTGCTTACCCTGTTTTATAGCCGGATATAAATGATTTTCAATTTCACTGGCTGAGAATAATTTATAAAGCTGATTGATTTGGAAAATTGATTTCCCAAACAGGATATGTACATCATTGAAAATTATTTGGTTTTTAGGGCAGACAATTTTTGAGCCTATTAGAGGGTAAATTATTACTGTGTTTTGAGTAATTCCAATTTTTCGACGTAATTGAAATATCAACAGAGTAAAAATAAATAAACATATAATCTGAATGTGCCAGGTATGTCCAAAAAACTCATAAATCCCCTAATTTTCAAACCAGAATAACAATACCAATAAAAGATAACAAAATACGCTGAATATAATTAATGGAATGCCAATTATATTTGCAAAACCTGGCACATCAAGTGTTCAAAATAATTGTTTATTTGTTTCCACACTTAACGTGACATAGCCTACGAAAAAGGATCCGAAAAAGCGAAAAGGGGATCATGTGCGATAACATTCGTTAATTAATGGAGCTCGCACCCTGATATGAATTTTTTTCGTCTACGGGCATAATGGTCTGCGAGGCCAAATGATGTTCAATCTGTGTCTTAATGATTTGTCTATATTCAAGGAAATGCTCGATCTGCGCGCATACTGTCAGGTAACTTACGACACCTCCTGGATTGTGTCGATACATTAACCATAAATAACGCCAGAACATATAGCGGGTCTTGCGTTGTATACCCTGCTTAAAGCAGATTGAAATAGCAGCCTTGATATGTTGTTTTCTATCTTTCCAGCTTACTTTTACGTTTGTTTTGAGTTTCTTTTTCTTGCGCTCTTTGTGACAGGATGCGGTTCCTAACATTCGATAATGTTGATAAGTTCGATCAAGATAACTCTGAGGATCATACAAATCCCAGAATGCATTTACATACTCTTCAGCAATTTCTTCGATAGGCCGATTTGGAATAAAGTTTAGTAATGTAATCTGATTCCCATCCCCTGTTTCATCGCCTAATCGGCCTTCTTTTTTAAGTCGATGCCACAGTGCTGTGTTCGGTAGCGCTTGCAACATACTGAACAGAGCTGTTGGAATTGAAGCATCTTCAGTAAATTGAACAATACGGTTGCCAGCACCAGACTTTTCTTCATCAAAGCCGATGATAAAGCCAGCCATCACCCGTAATCCAGAGAGGGTAATTTGATGAATCGAATCTACTAATGACTGGTTTAAGTTTTGCGTTTTCTTCATGCCAGCAAGACTTTCTTCATCTGGTGTTTCAATACCGAGAAATACTGTTCCAAAATTAGCAGCAGTCATTAAGTCCATTAGCTCCTGGTCTTTGGCTAGATCAATTGAAGATTCAGTTCCAAATGAAAATGGATAATTCAGCTTTTCCATCCACGGAACCAACATCCGTAAAACTTCTTTAACTTTACCTTTATTGCCTATAAAATTATCATCAACTACAAAAATAGTACGCCGCCACCCCATATCATAGAGGTACTGTAGTTCGTCAATAAACTGTTGAGGGCTTTTGGTCCGAGGTCGACGACCATAAAGAACAATAATGTCGCAGAACTCGCATAGAAAAGGACAGCCCCGGGAAAATTGTACCGCCATTTCGGAGTAGGCATCCAGTTCAAGAAGGTCAAAACGAGGAATGGGCGTTGTTGTGAGGTCGGGTTTTTCCGGCGATCGAAAGGTTCCTGTTTGTTCTCCATTTGCCAATGCTTCCAGGAATATTGGGATGGTGAATTCACCTTCATCAAGAACCAGATAATCAGCACCAGCTTCCTTGGATTCTTGTGGTAGGGCAGTTGCATATGGTCCACCAACGACTACTTTTTTACTCCTATTTTTAGCTTCCTGAATTAAGGCTAAAAAATCAGCACTTTGAACAATCATGCCAGAAAGAAGAACCAGGTCAGCCCATTCCCAATCTGCTTCTGTAACATCCAAAATGTTTCGATCCACCAATTTGTATTCCCATTCTTTCGGTAGAATTGCAGCCGCAGTAATTAGTCCCAAGGGAGGCATTAATACTTTCCTCCCAGCTAACTGTAAGGCCTTTTCAAAAGACCAGTAACTTTTTGGAAAAAGTGGGTATATCATTAGTGCATGCATTGTTGAATATCCTATCAGAATTGGGTCAGTGTAAAATTTATAGCCAATAAAATTAGTCAGTCGTAATAAAAACTAATCAAATCATGTGCTTAATTGGTCGGGACGGCGGGATTCGAACCCACGACCCCTTGTCCCCCAGACAAGTGCGCTACCAAACTGCGCTACGCCCCGATGTGAATATTTTAACTTGAACGAGCTAAAGAATTTAGCCCGTAAATATACTTTATTTTAGTAATTCTAAAATATCTTCTAACTCACCAACCATTTGGTGAACTAATTGTTTAGTACGGTTTGAATCGTTTTTAGCATCATCACTTGCTAAATGTATTCTTGCTCCACCAATGGTGTAACCCTGCTCATAAAGTAATGAACGAATTTGACGAATCATTAATACATCATGTCGTTGATAATAACGACGATTACCACGTCTTTTAACTGGGCTTAAATCTGTAAACTCTTGTTCCCAATAACGTAAGACATGGGGCTTAACACCACACAATTCACTTACTTCACCAATAGTAAAATATCTTTTTGCTGGTATCGCTGGTAATTCGTTATTATTACTAGGCTCCAGCATATTGTTCTACTCTGGCTTTTAATTTTTGACCCGATCTAAAAGTGACTACTCGACGGGCAGAAATAGGAATTTCTTCACCTGTTTTAGGGTTTCTACCTGGACGACTAGCTTTATCTCTCAATTCAAATTTGCCAAATCCTGAAATTTTTACTTGCTCACCATTCTCTAAAGAAGTTTTTATTTCTTCAAAGAAAAATTCAACCATTTCTTTTGCTTCACGTTTATTTAATCCTAGATCATCAAATAATCTTTCAGCAAAATCAGCTTTTGTTAATGCCATTCAATCAATCCCTCAGCTTTGCATTCAATTTGTTGTTTAACTTTTCTAATACCTTGCTAAATATAGCATCAATTTCGGAATCTGTAAGTGTTTGCGTAAAATCTTGTAAAATTAAACTTAAAGCAATACTCTTATAGCCGTCTAAAACACCTTCACCTCTATAGACATCAAAAATCAATATATCATTAATGTTTTTTTCTTTACAGTCATGAATACATTTTATAATTTCTGCAGCTGTCACCTTTTCTTCCACAATCAGTGCCATATCTCTGCGTACTGATGGAAATTTAGACAGCATTTCAAATTTAGGGATGGTTTTTTTGAACACTAAGTCTTGTTCTAATTCAAATAGAAAAACTTGTGTTTCAAAACCCAGTTGTTTTTCTAAAGTTGGGTGTAACATCCCCATTAGACCAAGTTGTTCACCTGCTGAGTTTATAATGGCAGCACTTTGCCCAGGATGTAATGCAGGATGTTTTACTGATGAATAGCTTACTTGACAGTCTGACAAATAGAATAATGCTTCTAAATCACCTTTTAAGTCAAAAAAATCAACTTTTCTACTTTTTTCAGACCACTGCTCAGCTAATGATGTACCTAAAATTAATCCAGATAACATTTTTTGCTGAAGCGTTTTATCATCTTTATTAATGAATCGTAGACCAGTTTCAAATAACCTGACTCTGCTTTGCTGACGCTTAGTGTTATATAGGGCAGCATTTAGCAGTCCACACCACAGGGTAGTACGCATCACTGACAATTCAGAAGAAATAGGGTTTTTAAGACGAATAAATTCATCATCAGGTGCAACTGCTTTTTGAATAGTTTCATCAACAAAACTATAAGTAATTGCTTCTTGGTAACCTCTGTCAACCAGCAAGTCTTCAACTCGTGCGATTGGAAGTACTGCTTCTTCTGCTTTACCTAGTTCAGAGCGCATCAATAAACTACTATTAGGTAAGTTATTGTAGCCATAAATTCGACCGACTTCTTCCAATAAATCTGCTTCTATGGCAATATCAAAGCGACAGCCTGGTGGAGTGATATTCCAGCCTTCTGCATGTTTTTTAACCTGCATACCCAGACCTTCAAAAATCTTAGTCACCTGGTTATTAGCCATTTTAATGCCCAGGACTTTTTCTATTCTTTGCTGTCTTAAACTAACTGCATTTCTTGCGGGCAATTTTGCCTCTGTAGTCACTTCTGTAATTGGTCCTGCGCCACCATCACAAATCTCAACAATTAGCTGTGTTGCACGTTCAATCGCACGTTGTTGCAAGGTAAAGTCAACACCACGTTCAAAACGATGTGACGAGTCCGTATGTAAGCCAAATTGACGAGCTTTACCTGCAATTGCAACAGGGGTAAAAAAAGCACATTCAAGAAAGATGTCTTTTGTTTGGTCACTCACTGCTGTAGCAGCTCCACCCATAACACCTGCTAAAGCAAGGGCTTGTTTATCATCGGCAATAACTAAAGCAGTACCATCTAACTTTATGCTCTGGTCATTCAGCAAGGCAAGTTCTTCAGCTTTATTGCCGAGCCTCACAGTAATTGAACCTGTTAATTTATCGGCATCAAAAGCGTGTAGTGGTTGACCCAATTCAAGTAACACATAATTAGTAACATCGACTATAGGGCCTAAACTTCTAATACCAGAACGTCTTAGACTTTCTTTCATCCACACGGGTGTCTCAGCATTAGGGTTAACATTTTTAATTAATCGACCTAAATAACGCGGACAAACATCTGTTTCTTGCACTTTTACATCAATGACAGCATCATGAGTAATTTCTGCTGGTGTCACTTTAACCGCAGCCCAGTCCATCTCGTTAAGCACAGCAATTTCTCTTGCTACACCCTCCACACTCAAACAGTCTGCACGGTTAGGTGTTAAATCCAGTTCGATGATTTTATCGTTCAGTGCTAAATATTCACGAATATCTGTGCCCACAGGTGCATCATCATATAGCTCCATTAAGCCATCAGCATCAGCCGCAAGTCCAAGTTCTTTTTCAGAACATAGCATGCCTGATGAGTGTTCACCCCGTAACTTTGATTTTTTAATTTTAAAGTCACCTGGTAAAACAGCACCAACCAGTGCAGCAGGAATTTTTAATCCAACTCTTACATTACTTGCACCACAAACAATTTGCAGAGACTCTGAGTCACCAACATTAACCTGACAAACTCTTAGCTTATCAGCATTTGAATGTTGTTCCATAGCAACGACTTCACCAACCACTACACCACTAAATTCAGCGGCGGCAGGTTCAACAGAATCAACCTCAAGACCAGCCATTGTCAATTGTTCAACTAATTCTTCAGTTGTTACTGGTGGATTGACTAGTTCTCTTAACCAGGCTTCACTAATTTGCATAATCCTAATAACCTCTGTTGAGCATGGATTTTGTGGAAAATCTGGGTGTGAAAGACAAAGAATAGCTCGAAAAGAATGGCAATAGTCCTTGTTGAGAGCTATTCTGCAGGATTTCGCATCCAGATTTATTCACAAAACCGTGAAGCGAATTTAGCATACTATCCGTGTGAGTAATTAAGCGTTTTAATAAATATATCATTCTATAAATTAATAAAGTAAATGGCGTTCAACAGAAGTTATTAGGGTGTCCCAATCTTCCCTTAATTAAATTGCTCTAAAAATTTAAGATCATTTTCAAAAAACATTCTTAAATCATTAATGCCATAACGTAGCATCGCTAAACGTTCTACGCCCATACCAAATGCAAAACCAGTAAATTCATCACTGTTTATATCAACAGATTTAAATACTTCTGGATGAATCATGCCACATCCCATGACTTCCAACCAGCCTGTATGCCCACAAACCCTGCAACCTTTACCATTACACATCACGCATTCAATATCGACCTCGGCTGATGGTTCGGTAAAAGGAAAATAAGAAGGTCTAAAACGTACCTGTATATCTTTTTCAAAGAATGCACGTAAAAATTCGTATACCACACCTTTCAAATCAGCAAAGCTGACATCAGTATCGACTAAAAAACCTTCAACCTGATGAAACATCGGAGTATGAGTAACATCTGAATCACAACGATAAACCCGACCTGGCGCAATGACTTTCAATGGAGGAGCTTCAGCCTCCATTGCACGCACTTGGACAGGTGAGGTATGTGTTCTTAAAACGGTATGCGCATCAAAATAAAAGGTGTCATGCATCGCTCTTGCAGGATGATGTGCAGGAATATTTAATGCTTCAAAATTGTGATAATCATCTTCAATTTCTGGCCCTTCTACAACCTTAAAACCGACACTGGCAAAAATCTTGGAAATTCTTCTTAAGGTGATGCTAACAGGGTGAAGACCTGCTATTGATTGCCCTCTGCCTGGTAAAGTAACATCAATAGATTCGCTGACTAATCTTTCCGCTAAAGCAGCCTCTTGCATAGTCGTTTTCGCTTGTTCCAGTTTTTGTTGGAATTCGCCTTTTGCTTTATTGATGACTTGCCCTACAGCACGTCTTTGGTCAGGATCTAGCTTGCCAAGCTGTTTCATCTGTAGAGTGAATGCACCCTTTTTCCCCAGATAATTGACTCTAACTTGGTCTAATTGATTAAGATCTGTTGCTTGTGCAAGAGCATCTAAGCCTTGCGCGAGAATTTCTTCGAGGTTAGCCGACACTGCTCAATTCACTTTTGTAATTATTTTGAAGGAGAAGAGAAAGGATTTTAGGTGTATTAAATATTTAATACAAATTCACTTAGATTGTGAATTTTAAACCTAACTTCACCTCCCTTTTATTAATAAAAGGGAAATGAAGTAAAGATTACTCTATTGAGTATTCTTTAGCTTTCTAAGGTTGACTTTGATTAGCTTTAGCGATTTCTGCAATTTTTGCAAAACCTTCCATATCACGTACTGCGATATCAGCTAATACTTTACGGTCAATTGCAACATTAGCTTTTGTTAAGCCATTGATGAAGCGACTGTAAGATATTCCACACAAACGAGCCGCCGCATTAATACGAACGATCCATAATGCACGAAATTGACGTTTCTTTTGTTTACGGTCACGGTATGCATATTGACCTGCTTTGATAACCGCTTGTTTAGCAACACGATAAACTCGACTACGTGCACCGTAGTAACCTTTCGCTTGCTTTAAAATCTTTTTGTGTCTTGCTCGGGCTGTTACACCACGTTTAACTCTAGCCATTATTCTTTCCTATTATATTAAGCGTAAGGTAACAAACGTGCAATCATTGGCACATCAGAAGGATGAATGCTGGCTGCTTTACGCAACTGTCTTTTACGCTTAGTCGTTTTCTTAGTTAAGATATGGCGACGGTGAGCTTGACCACATTTAAAACCACTTTTGGTTTTTTTAAACCGTTTAGCAGTACCACTATGGGTTTTCATTTTTGGCATTTGTTTTCTCCGATTAAGTAAATAGTAACATCCCTGAAAAACAAACCTAGCAAGGCAAAATGCATGGCCCGACTAAATTAGCTGCATCATAATGATGCGTTTAACAGCTCTATCCTGAGCCGTGAGGTTTTAAATTATAAAACCTGTTATTTTTTCTTTTTAGGTGCCATGACCATAACCATCTGGCGACCTTCAAACTTAGGAAATTGTTCTACAACAGCCAACTCTTCCAAGTCTTTCTCAACACGCTTTAAAAGATCCATCCCAATTTCTCTATGCGCCATTTCTCTACCTCTAAAACGCACAGTAATTTTGGTTTTATTACTTTCTTCTAAAAATTTTGTCAGGTTTCTCAATTTAACTTGATAATCGCCTTCTTCAGTACCCGGTCTAAATTTAATTTCTTTAATCTGGATCTGCTTTTGTTTCTTTTTTGCAGCCTGTAGCTTTTTATTCTGGTCAAACTGATATTTTCCGTAATCCATCACTTTGCATACAGGTGGATCAGCATTAGGTGACACTTCTACTAAATCCATATTTGCATCATATGCAAGTTGTTTAGCCTCAGCTAATGTAATAACTCCGACCTTCTCACCATCCGCAGCAACAACACGTACTCGTCTAGCAGTAATGTCATTATTTAAGCGCGTACTATCTTTTTTAGAAGCGATGCCCTATCTCCACATAATTTTTATTTTTTATCTGCAATATCTTTACTTAGTCGTTTAACCAAATCATCTATTGACAAACTACCTAGATCTTCACCTTTTTGCGAACGCACCGCAATGGTTTGATTCTCTAATTCTTTATCACCAATAATTAGAAGAAACGGCACACGCTGCATAGAGTGTTCGCGAATTTTAAAGCCTATCTTCTCATTTCTCAAGTCTATTTTTACTCTATAGCCTTGTTTCTCCAATTTCAACCTGACTTGTTCCGCATATTCAGCATGTTTATCGGCTATATTCATCACTACCAACTGCTCTGGAGACAGCCATAAAGGGAATGTACCAGAATGTTGTTCAATTAAAATACCAATAAATCTTTCTAATGATCCTAATATTGCCCGGTGCAACATCACTGGCACTTGTTTTGAACCATCTTCTGCTATATAAGTTGCATCCAGGCGATCTGGCATTGAAAAATCAACTTGAATAGTGCCGCATTGCCAAACCCTATCTAAACAATCTTTCAGTGAAAATTCTATCTTAGGCCCATAAAAAGCACCTTCTCCTGGCTGTAATTCCCAGTCTAAAGCTTTATTATTAAGTGCAAGTTCCAGTGCCTTTTCAGCTTTATCCCACACTTCATCGCTACCTACTCTATTTTCTGGACGAGTCGATAATTTGATAATAATATCTTCAAAACCAAAGTCTTTATAGACTTCAAAAAGTAAATCAATAAAAACTGAAACTTCATCCTGAATTTGTGTTTCAGTACAAAATATGTGCGCATCATCTTGTACAAAATTTCTTACTCGCATCAAGCCATGTAAGGTACCTGACGGTTCATTTCGATGGCAAGAACCAAACTCTGCCATGCGAAGTGGTAAATCTCTGTAGCTTTTCAAGCCCTGATTATAAACCTGAATATGACACGGGCAATTCATCGGTTTAACGGCATAATCCCTATGCTCAGAGTGAGTGGTGAAAATCATCTCACCAAATTTATCCCAATGTCCTGATTTTTCCCATAAAGAACGATCAACTAATTGTGGTGTTTTTACTTCTCCGTAGCCATTAACACGCAATTTTTCACGAATATATTGCTCAACCTGTTGATAAATCAGCCAACCTTTTTCATGCCAAAACACCATGCCTGGCGCTTCTTCCTGCATATGAAACAAATCCAGTGATTTAGCCAGCTTACGATGATCCCTTTTTTCGGCTTCCTCCAGGCGATAAAGATGAGCTTTTAATTCTTTTTTATCAGCCCACGCAGTTCCATATATGCGCTGTAACATTTCGTTATCAGAATTACCACGCCAATAAGCACCCGCAATCTTCATTAATTTGAATGCTTTTAATTTACCTGTACTAGGCACATGCGGCCCACGGCATAAATCGGTAAATTCACCTTGTGTGTACAAAGACAAATCTTCATTAGCAGGGATTGATTCAATAATCTCTGCTTTATAGGCTTCACCAAGGTTTTTAAAGAATGTGACAGCTTCATCTCTGGAAAGTACTGAGCGACTGATTTCAATATTCTGTGAAACCAGGTGCTGCATTTTTTTCTCTATTGCTTTCAGGTCTTCTGGTGTAAACGGTCTTTCATATGAAAAATCATAAAAGAATCCGTTATCAATTACCGGCCCGATAGTGACTTGCGCCTCTGGAAACAATTGTTTAACCGCTTGTGCCAACAAATGTGCAGTTGAATGACGAATAACCTCAAGACCTTCTTCATCTTTTGCGGTGATAATTGATAAATCAGCATCCTGCTCAACCAGTGTGCTGGCATCTACCACCTGCCCATTCACCTTACCTGCCAAAGTTGCTTTAGCTAAACCAGAACCAATAGACTTAGCTACGTCCATAACGGTTACAGCGTCATCAAATTCTCGTTTTGATCCATCAGGAAGAGTAATTACTGGCATTTTTTATCTTTGTTTTCCACAATAAAAAAAGCACCGCGATGCGATGCTTTATAATCTTTGGTAGGCACGAGTGGATTCGAACCACCGACCCCCACCATGTCAAGGTGGTGCTCTAACCAACTGAGCTACGCGCCTAAGGTTTATTTCGATCATTATAACAAGACTTATCTTATATGCAACTTAAAAAAAATTAAATCATCATTTCTTCTAGAAACAACATCAGTGTTCCCCTATTAGTTGTACCCGTGGCACTAACCTCGCCACAAGAGAGCTCATAAAGCATTGCAAAGACATTCCTGTTATTATTGCGTTTTGAACTGCCCGGATAGTATATGAACTGATACGGGTTATTCTTGCCTGAAAGAATAGTGGATTCACAAAACACCCTCGTTTTTGAGCGAGTTGTTGCCTTTTCTTCAGAACCTTACTGTACTTTTTATCCGAGGGATGGATCAATTCCGCTTGCTGTACTTTTGAAGTTTCTTCAAAGACACGCATTAGATTGTAACTCATCGCCGTCAGACGCATTTGATTCTTAAGTGAGTCGTTATTCGAAGACCAGGCTTTAGTTTCCTTGAGATTACTTTTAGTGTTGTTAAAGCTTTTTTCAATCGTCCAGCGTTTGAAATATAACATGGCAATGGTGCCTGGGTTAATCGTCACGGGTAAGGTTGTCACAAAACGATGAAGTTTTTTGGTTTCTGGATCACGGTAATCTACCACGTTAAATTTAATGCCCTTGTTTTCGTACACGCTGTAAGCTTCAATCCCTGTGTTTATGTCATCAAGCGCATCAAAAGAGATAGATTCAACCAGAGTCGCTACTGAATTTTCTTTTAGCTTTGAAATCATGTAATTAAAGTGTCGTTTCTGCTGGTCCCACCAAACATAATCAGTGACGGCTTTATCGTAGATATAGAGATATTTCTGAGAGGTATTATTTCCCTTATTTTTCCTTTCAATATAGTCTCGTAACATCAGTATTTCTTGATGTTTTTGGGTTCCGTTCGTCACCAGGCAGAGAAACCTTAGCAAGCCATTTCTGAGATTTAATGCGTAAATACCTCCCGCCGCATAGACTTTCCCGTGACTATTTTTCTCGGTATGACTAGCATGATCAATAAAATGTCCATCCGCTGCTTCTACGGTGTATTCATCAAGTTCCGAGAATGCTTTGAGATAATCAATGCCTTGCGACAATAGTGTTTCATGGTGAAGCTGATAGCTTTGCTGTTCAAATGCC